>JBJEVL010000108.1:0-3064 GCA_051884335.1 Akkermansia sp.
TCAAGCTCCCGAGGGCATGCCCACCTTCGCCGCCTTCTGCGAGGAGGAGTGATTTTTACGCACCGCCTCCCCCTGCCCTGCACTGCCCGCACCCGGGCTAAGGTCAGCCGCACCAAACCGCCCCATCCCCTCGTGGCACGAAGGACATTCGCAAGCCCCTTTCTATGCAGCGATCCTTCTCGAGGAAAGCATCGCCCCCCTCACACGATGCCCCGCAGAGCTTCCCCTTCAAGCGCCTTTGGCAACCTACGGCCACCGGGTCTGCTTCAAATCCGCTGGTGAGAAAATATCCGAATTTCCCCCTCCGGCGCTCAGTTGCAGATGACGATGACATCGGCGATGGAGGCGATGGGGATGATGGTGTCGTTGTGGAGGCGGACGGTGCGGGTGTGGGGATCGAGGCGGCGGACGCTGCCGCAGGCTTCGGCGTAGCGACCGCCGCTTTTGCGGGGGTCGGGGATGAAGTAGAGGATGTTGAGGATGAGGGCGGAGTCGCGGGCGGCGCGTTGCAGCAGCTCGCTGATCTGCCATTTGAGCGTTTCGTCCGGGTGCGGCGCTTCTTCGGTGAGTCGGGCGGTTTCAGCGATGGCTTCGTCGTGCCCGCTGAGGGCGGCAAAGGGGGAGAATTGCGCGGCGCGCTCGGCCGGGCTCATGCGCGGGCGGTCGTCGGCGAAGGGGTAGGGCTGCTCGATGATGTCGTCGTAGGCGCGGCTCTCGTTCAGCGGCGGCGGGGGCGGGGTGTTCATGCTTGGTGGCCTCCGATTTGGGTGTTGCGGTCGCGGGCGGTGGCGCCTTCTTCCAGGTTCATGCCGCGCAGGATGGCGTTGTTGCCGAATTGGCGGCGGATGTGCAGCAGGGCTTGCTGCATGCGGTGTTCGCGGGCGAGGCGCTCGCGTTCTTCCTCTTGCGCAGCGGGGGTGTCGCGCTCGGCAAAAAGATCGAGCTGGCGCGGCTCGGGGAGCTCTTCCGTCAGGGCGTTTTCGCTCACAACACGGGCGGCGACGATGTTGAGCCGCCGCACCAGCAGGGCGGGGTCTATCAGCTCCTGCGCCAGTTCCTGCGCGCTTTGGCGCAGGAGGCGGGCGGAGGAGGTGAGGCGCTCCAGCCGTCGGCTGCCGTGTGCGTGGGCGGGGATGCGGCGGCCGTAGGCATCGGTGCTGACGGGACCTCGGTATTGGCGGCGGCGCTGCGGGTCGCGGAGGTTTTCGATGTCGTAGCCCACGGTGATGACGATTTGGTCGGTGAGCAGCCCTTTTTCCACCAGCTCCAGCGCGAGTTGGTCGGCCATTTCGCGCAGCACCAGCAGCGCTTTGCCGGCGCTGTAGGGCTCGTGCAGCACCTGTCCCGAGCCCAGACTGCGATTTTCGGGGCGGTAGGCCTTGATGTCCTGCACGGTGCAGGGTTCCCAGCCCCAGGCGTGGTCGATGAGCAGTTCGGCGTTTTTGCCGAAGAGACGGTAGAGGGAGTCGGCGTTGCGCAGGGAGCGGCGGGCGATGTCGCCCATGGTGAGCAGGCCGTTTTGCTCCAGTTTGCGCGCGTAGCCCCGCCCGACGCGCCAGAAGTCGGTGAGGGGGCGGTGCGCCCAAAGCTGCCGGCGGTAGCTTGTCTCGTCCAGCTCGGCGATGCGGGTGCCGTCGGCATCGGGGGCGATGTGCTTGGCGACGATGTCCATGGCGACTTTGGCGAGGTAGAGGTTGCTGCCGATGCCGGCGGTGGCGGTGATGCCGGTGCTGCGGAGGATGTCGAGGATGATGCGCTTGGCGAGTTCGCGGGGGGTGCAGCGGTAGCTGTCGAGGTAGGGGGCGACATCGAGAAAAACCTCATCGATGGAGTAGACGACGATGTGCTCGGGGGAGATGTAGCGGGTGTAGACGGAGTAGATGCGGGTGCTGTAGCGGATGTAGTGCGCCATGCGGGGCGGGGCAATCAGCACGTCCAGCGCGGCGTGCGGGTTGCGCCGCAGCTCACTTTGGGAGGCGGAGCTGCCGCTCAGGCTGCGGGCGCACTTTTCGCGCTCGCGGTTGACTTCGCGCTGCTTCTGCCGCACTTCAAAGAGTCGGGGTCTCCCGGGGAGCCCGCAGGCTTTGAGCGGCGGGGTGACGGCCAGGCAGATGGTCTTGTCGGTGCGGCTCTCATCAGCCACGACGAGGTGGGTATCGAGCGGGTCGAGCCCGCGCTCCACGCACTCGACGGAGGCGTAGAAGGATTTGAGATCGATGGCGATATAGGCCGGTTCCGGCATGGTGATATCCCCGGGGCAGAGCGGACAGACTCGGCGGGCAGCGGGGGCGCGCCCGCGCTCGTTCGCTTCCTCAAGCCCTCACAAAATCTCCGGGGCAAGGTAGAATTGCAGCAGGGTGATTTCGTCCTCGCGGGTGACGACGTAGCCGGGGTCGGCGGGCACCCACTGTAGGTGGTGGATGGTGGTGCGCCGCGAGCCGACGGGATCCTCGGGGCGCGGGTCGCGCAGCTTGCTGCGCAGGGAGGGGGCGAGCGCGGCGACCAGCTCGGTGGTAGTCAGCGGCGGCACGGCGGGGATGAGGGAGGGGATGCCCAGCGGGATGCACTTTTCGACATCCAGCAGGATGCGCTCGGGCAAGTAGAGCTGGTGGTATTCCAGCGGGGCGAAGGGGAGCTCTTTGCGCTGCTGCTCGGGGTGGGTCAGGGCGTGGAGCAGCGGGTTGAACTCGGGGGTGGCGCGGGCGATGGAGGGGACGTGGACATTGAGGACGCGCCCGTACTGGTAGTTGACGGCTTCGTAGAGCTTGATGCGGTTGTTGGTGTAGGGGTCATCGCTCTGCTTGAGGGTGGGGGTGTTTTCGTCGGCCTCGGGGGCGAGCATATCGGCCGTGGTGACAAAGACAGTCAGCTCGGGGCGGATGTCGCCGAGGCGGTGGATGAGGTAATCGGTCGCGCGCGTATCGCCCTCGGCATCGGCGCGCACGGCGGCAGGACCGTTGGCAATCGCCGGGTCGAGAAACACCATCATGCGGAAGCTGCGCCCGAACGCGAGCTTGAAGTTTTCCTTGTCGATGAGGTAATCGAAGTAGCGATGCTTGGCCCA
>JBJEVL010000109.1:0-3033 GCA_051884335.1 Akkermansia sp.
GGGGTAGTTGACCTGCAAGTCCTTGCGGATGGCGACGCCGCTGCCCCGCAGCTCCCGCCACGCCGCTGTGTGCCCCACCAGCTCATCGAAGGGCACGCGCAGCAGCTCGTGCAGCGGTTTGCCGTAGATGGCGGCGGCGGCTCGGTTGGCCATGCGCGCCTGTCCCTTGCTGTCGAAGAGGATGAGCCCATCGTGCAGGCTGTCGAACACATCCTGCAACAGCCCCTTGTCGGCGGCGAGGCGCAGGAAGATTTGCCGCAGCTCATCGGGACCGAGCGCATCGAGCCGGTTGACGATTTTGTCGAGGGTGTTCTGCTTCATAGATGAACCTCGAGGGTGTTGAAATCGGCAGGAAGGGGGCAGCGGTAAACACCGCGCTCGTCGAAAGCGCCCTCTGCCGCGCGCCCGTCGATGCTGAGCGTGGGGTGGGCGTTGAGGGGCAGGGCGTGCAGCGCCAGCTCGACCCCGCCGGGGCAGGGGGCGCGCCGCCCCTGCCGCGCGTCCCGCAGCCGGAAGGAGCGCGAGCCGGCGCTGTAGCGGAAGCGGTGCAGGCAGTATTCCCCGGCATCGCGGTAGGCGTAGCCCTCGCCCGCGTCCTCGTAGAGCAGGCTTTCGACTTCGGCGTTGGGTGCCCACCACAGGTCGTAGCTGTAGGGGGCTTCGGGCATGTCGTCCGTGTGGGGCAGAACGGGGTGGCGGGGGATGACATGTCCCCCGCGCACAAAGACGGGGATGTGGCTCATGGGCGTGGCGACCCACACCTCCTCGCCCGTGGCGGGGGCGGGGGTGTCGCTGTGGTAGTCGTACCACGCGCCGTGCGGCATGTAGAGGAAGCGCCCGCCCTCGCCGGGGTGGTGGACGGGGATGATGTAGAGCGCTTCCCCGAGGAAGAACTCGCTGCTGCGCCAGTACATGTCGGGGTTGGTGGCATCCATGAGCGGCAGCGAGCGGATGATGGGCAGCCCCTCTGTGTGGTAGCGGTAGAACTGGGTGTAGAAGTAGGGCAGCAGGCGGTAGCGCTCCTCGATGGCGCGCCGCACGAGATCCTCCGTCTCTTCACCGAAGCACCAGGGCTCCTGCCCGCCGAACTCGCCGTTGTTGTGGTTGCGGAAAAAGACGTGGAAGGCGGCCATCTGCATCCAGCGGCAGAAAAGCTCGGCGGTGGGGTGCCCCAAAAAGCCGCCCGCATCGGCACCGCAGAAGGAGATGCCGCTGCTGCTGAGGCGCTGCGCCATGATGTTGGCCATTTTGAGGTTTTCCCAGTCGGAGTTGTTGTCGCCGGTCCAGGTGGCGGCCCAGCGCTGCAAGCCCGCAAAGCCGCTGCGCGAGAGGACGAAGGGGCGGCGCTGCGGGGCATAGCGCAGCATGCCCTCGCGCGTGGCGCGCGCCATGCACTGCCCGTAGACGTTGTGCGCCTTGAGATGCGAGCAGGAGAAGCCGTCGAAGGCATGGCGCGTGTCGTCCGGGAAAGTTTTGTCGGGGAAGATGACGGGCTCGTTCATGTCCGTCCAGATGCCGCGCACGCCGTACTCGGAGATTTGGCGCCCGAAGAGCCCCGCCCACCACTCGCGCGTGGTGGGCGAGGTGAAGTCCGGGAAGGTGCAGCGCCCCGGCCACACATTGCCCTGCAACAGAGCCCCGTCGTGCCGGCGGCAGAACACATTGCGCTCGAAGCCGCTGCGCCACACATAGTTGTCGGGGTTGACCTTGATGCCGGGGTCGATGATGCACACCACCTTGAAGCCCTGCTGCCCCAGCCGCCGCACCATGCCGGGCGGGTCGGGGAAGGCCGAGCGATCCCAGGTGAGCGCCTGGTAGCTCTTCATGTGGTGGATGTCCAGATGAATGGCATCGCAGGGGATGCGGTGGCGGCGCAGGTCGGCCGCCAGCTTCTCCACCACCTCCTGCGGGTAGTAGCTCCACTTGCTCTGGTGGTAGCCCAGCGCCCAGAGCGGCGGCATGGGCGGCAGCCCCGTCAGCCGCGTGTAGGTCGCCACGGTGTCGAGCGCATCGCGCCCGCAGATGAAGTAGTAGTCCATCACCCCGCCGTCGGCGCCGAAGAGCAGGCGGTCGTCGCGCTCCTTGCCGAAGTCGAAGTAGGAGCGCATGGTGTTGTCGAAGAAAATGCCGTACTGTTTCCCCTCGTTGAGGCAGAGGAAGAAGGGGACGCTCTTGTAGAGCGGGTCGCTCTCCGGCGTGAACTTGTAGTGGTCGGAGCCCCACATCTCCCAGCGCCGCCCGCGCAGGTTCAGCGCGCCCGGCTTGTCGCCCAGACCGAAGAAATGTGCCTTGGGCGGCATGTACTTGAGCACCCAGACCAAATCGTCGCCCGTGCGCTCGGAGCGGCGGTGCCCCATGCCCTCCGCATCGCGGCAGAGGCAGAAGCCCGTTGCGCGCTCCAGAAACTCGAGCCCGCCGTCGGCCTTGCGGATGCGCAGCGCGAGCCGCGGCGTGCGCAGCTCGTAAAAGGTATCTTCTTCGCTTTCCTCCAGCGGCGGGGCAGGGGGGGCATAGTCCGGCGAAACGCCGTAGGTGGGGATGTTTTCAAACACCGCCGTCGTCACATAGCGGCAGCGCACCACCCCCTCCTCGGGGAAACTCAGGCGCAGCAGGGTATCCGTCAGCTCCAGCTCGAGCGTGGTGGGGCTGACCCATTCATAGCGGCGCACGCCGCCGCATGGAGCATCCGTACTCACGGTCAGCGCCTTAACCCGGGGGCCACTCCAGCTTGCGCCCGCCCAAAATGTGGATGTGCAGGTGCGGCACCGTCTGCCCGGCATCCGACCCCGTGTTGAGCACGGTGCGGAAGCTGCTCAGCCCCTGCTCGCGCGCCACGCGCCCCACCGTCAGCATCAGGTGCGCCATCAGCTCGGCATCCTCGGGCGCAGCGGCCGCCACATCGGGCAGCGGCTTGCGCGGCACCAGCAGAATGTGCACCGGAGCGGCGGGAGCCACATCGCGGAAGGCCACGCAGAGCTCATCCTCGTACACCATCGCGGCGGGAATCTCGTGGTCGGCAATTTTCTGGAAAAG
>JBJEVL010000110.1:0-3020 GCA_051884335.1 Akkermansia sp.
CCCAGGGACGGGCAAAGGCGCTGCGTGCCATGCGGATGAGCGCCACGCCCGTGCTTTTGTCGGCGTCGGCGGCGTGGGTCTGCATGGCGCGTGCGCTCAGCGCGTCGGCCTCGCGGCGGGCGGCATCGCCCCCCTGCTCGCGCAGGGCGGCAATCAGGCGGGTGAGGACGGGCACCTGCTCAGGCGAGTCCTTCGGCACGAGCTCCAGCGCGCGGCGGGCGTAGGCTTCGGCGGTGGCGGCATCGCCCGTTTGCAGGGCGATGTCGGCCAGCGTGCTGCAGGCGGCGGCCATTTGCCCGCTGCTGCTGCCGCCCATGGTGAGCACCTCCTCGTAGTAGGGCATGAGGTCTTGCAGAAGCCGCACGTCGGCCTTGGTGGCCTGCAAGCCGTCGCTGCTCTGCTCGACCATGCTCGCGAAGATGCGGCGCAGGGAGGCATCGGCAATCTGCGCGCTTTTCTCCGCGCGCAGGCGCTGCTCGTTCTCCCCGGCCAGCGAGCGCCGCACGCTCACATAGCCCACGCTGACGCTCACCAACAGCAGAACAAGGGCGGCGGCGGCGGTGTGACTCCACGCGGCGACGGCAGGGCGGCGGCGCCACCACAGGGCGTAGCGGCGCAGGCAGGAGGCGGGGCGCGCCAGCACGGGCAGCCCGTCCAAGTAGCGCTGCAGGTCGGTCGCCATGGCGTCCATGTCGGCGTAGCGGTCGCGCGGCTCGTGGCTGACGGCTTTGTTGATGATGGCGCCCAGCTCGCCCTCCCCGCGCAGGGGCGGCAGCGGCTCGGAGCAGATGCGGTGGATGAGGGCGCCCGGCTCCGTCACTTGGTAGGCGGGGGCGTGGGTGAGCAGCTCGTAGAGGGTCAGCCCCAGGCTGTATTGGTCGCCCGCAAAGCTGTTCTCGCCGCGCGAGAGGCGCTCGGGTGCCATGTAGCGCAGGGTGCCGTCGTGGCTTTGGGTGACCAGCGGGGCGGTCTCGCCGCTGTTGAGGACGGTGGCGAGCCCGAAGTCGCCCACATGCAGCACGCCCTCGTCGTCCAACAGGAGGTTGCCGGGCTTGACATCGCGGTGCAGCACGCCCTGCGCGTGGGCAAAGGCCAGCGCCTGCGCCGCCTGCAAGCCCACGCGGGCGACGGCCTGCTCGTAGGGGACACCCGGGTAGGCCTTGCGGATGCGCCCGGGGGTAACGCCGCAGCCGTTCACGAGGCTCATGACGTAGTAGCGGTACTCGCCCTCGTGCCCGGCGCCGTAGATTTCGACGATGTTGGTGTGGCGCAGGCGGGCGATGACGCGCGATTCGTTCTCGAAGGCGGCGCAGTGGTGGGCGTCGGCGTTCCATGCGGGCGAGAGGATTTTGACGGCGACCTCGCGGTTGAGCGATTCCTGCACGGCGCGGAACACGGCGCCCATGCCGCCGCAGCCGATGCGCTCGATGATGCGGTAGCCGCCGAGGTTTTCGGGGAAGGCGGTCATGTTGGCCACCCGGGGCGCGGTGGACTGCCCCAGCCCCTCGACCTCCACCAGCGCGGGCAGCAGCTCGCGCAGCTCGGCGGCTTCCTGCGGGTGCGCGGCGGCGAATGTCTCCACGGTCGATGCCCTGCCCTGCCTCAGCTGCTCCAGGTACTCCTCGGTCAACGCGGCGAGGCGCTCATCGCTGTCGTCTCCGTCGGCCATAACGCAGGGGATGCTCACCACGCCTCGCGGAGCACGAGCTCCTGAAAACGCTTGAGGGCGCGCACATAGCGGATGCTGGCGGCCTTGGGGTCGATGCCGAGCACGGCCGCGCATTCGCTGTTGCTCAGGGATTCAAAGTGGCGCAGTTCCAGGATTTCGCGGTCGCGCTCGGCCAGCTCGCCGAGGAGTCGCCGCGTCATGGCGCGCCGTTCCAGTTTCTCCAAGTGGGTGCGGGGGCTGGAGATGGTGTCGGCAAACTGCGCCCAGGCATCCATCGTGTTGTCCCCGGCGGAGGCACTCTCGCGCAGGGCGTCGCGCTTGCCGGCGCCGAGGTGGTGCCGCTCGGCATCGGTGAGGGTTTGCAGCGCGATGCGGCGCAGTTTGGCGTAGAGCGGCACCTCGGGCTCCGCGCGCAAAAAGTCCGTGCGGCGTCCGCAGGCCAGATAGGTCTCCTGCAGCAAATCCTCGGGGCTGAGCCGCCGCTGCAGCACGGCGGGCATGCGCAGAGCCAGCAGCCGCAGCAGGCGCTCGCGGTGCTCCTGCCACACGCCGACAAGCCACAGGTGATCTTCGTTGGGCTGCTCCATGGATTTCTTCTCCCCCCCGAGTGAATGAACGAAATGCGGCGCGCCGAATCTACAGGCTCAGTCCGTCACCGTTTCCTCGCGCAGGTCGCGGCTCATCAGCTCACGCAGGGCGACGGAGGCCGGTTTGCCGTTGTAGATGATGTCGTACATGGCATCCGTCAGCGGCGTGCGCACGCCAAGTTTGCGCGCCAGTTGGTAGGTGGAGAGCGTGTTGGGGATGCCCTCCACCACCTGCCCGACGCGCTGTTGGCATTCCATGGCCGGCACGCCCTTGGCGATGAGTCGCCCGGCCGTCAGGTTGCGGCTGTGCTCGGAGTAGCAGGTGACGACCAAGTCGCCCATGCCGGAGAGTCCCATGAAGGTTTCCATGCGTCCGCCGCGCGCCAGCCCCATGCGGGTCATCTCCGCCAGCGCGCGGGTGGCGAGCGCGGCGCGGGCGTTGTCGCCCAGGCCCAGCCCGGCACAAATGCCGCCCGCCAGTGCGTAGACATTCTTGATGGCGCCGCCCATCTGCATGCCCACCACATCCGTCGTGGTGTAGATGCGCAGGAAGTCCGTGCTCAGGTGGCGCTGCACGGCGTTGGCGTGCTCGATGTCCTCGAAGCCGATGAGGGTGAGGCTCGGCAGCCCCAGCACGATGTCCTCCGCATGGTTGGGGCCGGAGAGCGCGCCCACGGGACGCTCCACGCAGGAGCTGAGAATCTCGCTCATGAGCAGGTTGCTGTCCTTCTCGATGCCCTTGGAGCAGGTGATGACCAGAGCAT
>JBJEVL010000111.1:0-13500 GCA_051884335.1 Akkermansia sp.
GAGCGGCTCGAGCAGGCGCGCGGCTTTCGGTTCGCGCGCGACGGCGGCGGACCAGCGCAGCAGCGGGGTGTCGCCGTTGTCATCGGGCTCGGGGTCGAGGGCGTAGCGCAAAACGGCCGCCGGGGCATCCTTGGCCGTGCGCAACGGAACTCCCGCCCCCATCGTCTGACTGATGGAGAGGAACACGGCGAGCACGGGAAGGAGGCTTCGCATGGGCACTGCCACTTTACACCATGAGCGGGATTCTGTCAACCGACTCATTCAAAGTCGGGGGGGCTTCATTCCGGATCGTCCGCGCCGGGGTCATCCGCGCCGGGGTCGGCACAGTCGCAGGGTGTTTCGCCGCCGGGTTGGCGAGCCTGCAGAAAGGCCTCGCGGTTGTCCCAGATGAAGCGTGCAACGGCCGATTCCAGATCCCAGCTCCAGCGGTCGCTGTCGGCGGTGATCCGATCGAGTTCCCGGGGATTGTCCAACACCTTGGCCATGGCACGGTAGCGGTCGGCAACCTCCTTTTGCCCGATGTCCTCCATGTAGAGGAAGAGCGTCTGCTGCTCGTTGGCGTCCATCTCGCCCATCCAAAACTCATCCAGCGAGGTGAGGTGCAGGGCCTCAACGACCGAGGCGGACATGGCGGCGGGGTTCAGTTCGTGCGCGTGCAGCCATTCTGCTACGCTGCCGGACTTGGCATCGGGAAGCCCCGCGCGGTGCAGGCGCACGGTCCATGCTGCGGTGCGGATGGCGGCATCCTCCCCCTCGCAGAGCTCTGCGAGCAGGGGGTCGACCCCGGGGCTGCGCTCCATCAGCTCGGTGACGGCGGCGGCCTCGCGGGCTTTGCCGCCTTGGCTCAGCATGTGCGCGGTGGCCAGAAGCGCTTGCGCCGGCAGTTGCAGGGCGGTATCTTCGGCGATGGCACGGATGATGAACAGGTTGTCGCTGCTCTCCCACAGCGAGAGGTCACTCCACAGGGGCAGGGTGAGCACGACTCGAGCGGCGCGCTCGGCATCGGCCTCGGCAAGCAGGCAGATGGCCTCGGCGGCGAGTTCGCCGCGCACGCTGCCCTGTTGCAGGGCGCGGGCGAGCGTGTCGGCAAAGGGGGCGAGCAGCTCGGCCTTGTTCTCATCGCGGCGCAGCGCAGCGCGGCGGATGTCGCAGGCCAGCGTCTCGCCTTCGCGGATGAGCAGCGGCACCTCGGGGATGGTGTAGCCTTGCTCGCGCAGCTCTACCGCGAGCTCGGGGGCGGTTGCCAGCAAATCCGCCGCGCAGAGCCCCGCCCACTCGCTTGGCTCTTCGGCTTTCAGGGTGGCGTCGGCGCCTTTCTCCAGCAGCAGGGTGAGCAGCTGCGGCAGCTCCGGGTCCGCGTTGTCATCGCTCAGCTCGGCGGCGATCAGCACGAGGGCGGGTGTGTTGTCCACGCCCCGCGAATTGGAATCTGCCCCGGCCTCCAGCAGCAGGCGGAGACACTCCTCGCGGCTGCCCTCGGCATCCTGAGCATTGCGGCAGGCCTCGGCCAGCGCCTCCGGCGGCAGCGCTTGCTTCTCCGCCGTCAGCCGTCGGAGAGCCTCCGTCCAATGCATGGCGGCTGCGGCCGTCAGGGGATTGATGTTGCCTGCGGAAGCGCCCTTGTCCAGCAGGTACAGGAAGAGCTCCTCGCGATTGCTCATGATGGCGACATCGAGCGCTGTGCAGTTGCCCGTCATGCGGGCGTTGAGCTCGGCGCCGTGGCTCAGCAGCAGCTCGATGAGCCGCGTGTCGCTGTCCGGTTCGTTCTCACTGCCGGTGCCGCGCAGCTCGCCGCGAATGACGCAGGCTAGCGGGGTGCCGAGTTCTTCGGAGTCGGCGTTGACATCGGCGCCGTCGGCAATCAGCTTGGCGACCAGAGCTTCATCATGCGCCATACAGGCCAGGTGGAGCATGCTGCACCCCCGGATGGCGAAATCGGCCTGCTGCGTGTCGGCGTAGTGGCGAATGAGTTGCGCAGCTGCGTCGCAGAAGTTCTCGGCGGGGGCGTAAACGCTCTCAAAGTGCTCCCTCTGTTCGGGAGGCATGGGGGTGGCGGCGGGCTTGCAGCCGGCGAGGGCGGCGGCTGCCAGTGCGGAGAGGAGAAGGTGGCGGTACATGGTGTTCAGCAGGTAACGGTGGTGTTGAGGTGGGCAATGTGCACCTCGCCGTCGTGCAGGGGTGCCAGCGCGGCCTTCATGGCGGCGGCGCATTCTTTTTCGCCGTGCACGAGGTAGAGTTTTTGTTTGCGCCCGCCCGTGGCGCGGAAGTAGCGGATGAGTTCGTCGTGGTCGGCATGGCCCGAGAAAGAATCCAGCGATTTGATGGCGGCGCGCACGGGGTAGATGTCGCCGAGGATGCGCACCTCCATCGCGCCGTTCATGATGCGGCGTCCGAGGGTGTTCTGAGCGCAGTAGCCCACGAAGAGTACGGTGTTGTTGGGGCGCCCGATGCCGTTTTTGAGGTGGTGCAGGATGCGCCCGGCTTCGCACATGCCGCTGGCGGAGATGATGATGGCCTGCTCGTGCAGGTTGTTGAGGCGCTGGCTCTCCGAGATGGTGCGCACGAGGTGCAGCTGCTCGAAGCCGAAGGGGTCGCGCTCGGCGAAGAGGAAGTTGTAGACCTCCTTGTTGAAGCATTCGGGGTGGATGCGGAAGATTTCCGTGGCGCTCACGGCCATGGGGCTGTCGACATAGACGGGGTAGTTGGGCAGCAGCCCCTGGCGGTAGGCGCGATTGAGCAGGTAGAGCAGTTGCTGGGTGCGCTCGACGGCAAAGGAGGGGATGTAGACATTGCCGCCGCGCTTCATGGCTGTGCGGATGGTGTTGCGGAAGGTTTCGTCGTCGCGGCTGGGCGACTCGTGCCGCCGCCCGCCGTAGGTGCATTCCATGAGCATGATGTCGACATCGGGGACGGGCTGCGGGTCGCGCAGCAGCTCGTTGTTGCCGCGCCCGATGTCGCCGGAGAAGAGCAGGCGCTTGTGCTGCCCGTCCTCCTCATCGTCGATATCCAGCACGATCTGCGCCGCGCCGAGGATGTGCCCCGCGTCGTAGAAGGTCAGGGTGATACCCGGAGCCAGGGGGAAGGGAACTTCGTAACCGATGTTGAGGAAGTGCCGCAGGCATTGCTCGGCATCCTGCTCGGTGTAGATGACCTCGGCCACCTTGCCGCTGCCGCCTTTGCGCGCATCCATTTTGTTGAGGAACTTGCAGTCGCTCTCCTGGATGCGGGCGGCATCGGCCAGCATGATCTGGCAGAGGTCGCGCGTGGCGTAGGTGCTGTAGATGAAGCCGCGAAAGCCTTTTTTGACCAGGTTGGGCAGGTTGCCCGAGTGGTCGATGTGCGCGTGCGAGAGCACGACGCAATCAATGCTCTTGGGGTCGAAGTAGGGAAAATTGCGGTTGATGCGCAACTCGTCCTCGCGGTGGCCCTGATACATGCCGCAATCGAGGAGAATGCGCTTGCCGTTGACCTCCAGCAGGTGCTGGGAGCCCGTGGTCGTTTCTGCCGCGCCGCAAAAGTGGATTTTCATTAGCCGCCATCATAGGAGAAAAGCCCGGGTGCTGCAAGGAAAAAAAGGAGGGCTGCGCTGTCTTTTCCCTTGGCGTATTCCTTGGCTATGTGGTAGAATGCTTCGCATGGAAGAACCTCTGGCAATCGGTATCGATATGGGCGGCACCACCATCAAAACGGCGGTGGTGCAGGGTAATCGGGTGTTGTTCAAGGCACCGCCCATCGATACGCGTGCCTATGCCACGGCGCAGGATGCTTTTGTGGACATCGGTGCGCTGGCGGCCGAGCTGCGCCGTAGCTATCCGGCGATTCAGGCGGTGGGTATGGGGATTCCTGGCTTTGTCAATCCGCTGGCGGGTATGACGCATATCCTGACCAATGTCGAGGGCTGGAACAATCTGCCCATCCGCGACATGCTGGAGGAGGCCACGGGGCTGCCCGCCGCCATCGATAACGATGCTAACTGCATGGCCTATGCCGAGTGGAAGCAGGGCGCGGGGCGCGGCATGGATAATCTGGTCTGCCTGACGCTGGGCACCGGGGTGGGCGGCGGCATTATTGTGGATGGTCACATGCTGCGCGGGTTTATGGGCATCGCGGGTGAGCTGGGGCAGATGAGTATTGATTATCAGGGTCGCCGCGGCTACTACAACAATGCCGGGGCGCTGGAGGACTACATCGGGCACAACGAGTTCACGGCCGATGCGGTGGCTCGCTATGCGGCGGCAGGCATCACGAAAACGGCGGAGGAATGCAACCCGCTGGCGCTGGAGCTGGCAGCCAAGGCCGGCGATGCCGTGGCGCTGGCCTGCTACGATGATTTTGCGCGCAAGCTGGCCACCTGCCTCGTGACCTGCCACTACCTGCTCAATCCCGAGGCTTTCGTCATCGGCGGGGGACTTTCCAAGGCGGGGGATTTGCTCTTCGGTCCGCTGCGCCGCTACATGGGCGAGCAGATCAACGAGCGCTACTTCAGCCGTATCAAGCTGCTGCCTGCCGCCTTCGGCAACGAGGCCGGGCTCATCGGCGCGGCGCAGCAGGGGCTCAATGTGATGCTGTGATGGGCGAGCCTGCCGCCGGCGGGCGTGGCGCGTTTTCCGGTGCCGCGCCCGATGCAGATGCCGCGACGGGGGAGCTGCCCGCCGCCAAGGGAGAGCTGCGGCTTTGCGCGCGGCTGGGGCTGAGCGCCGAGGAGTCGGCGGCTCTGCTGGCGGCTATGCGGGCGGGGGCGAGCAGCCGCAGCGCAGCGGTGCTGACGACGCGCGCGCCGCAGGACTATGTGCCGCCCTTTCCCTGTGCGGATGTCGCGGATTGTCCCTGGCTGCCGCCGCGCGTTTTTCTGCCCCGGCCGGGGGATGAAAAACCCACGGCGCATGCGGATTACCGCTCGGGGATGTACTACATGCTTGACCTCTCGTCCTGCTGGGAGTCGGCAGCGCTGGCCGTGGTGCCGCCCCCGGAGCGCTCGCTGGATCTCTGCGCGGCACCCGGGGGCAAGACGATGCTGCTGGCGGCGCGTCACCCCTTGCAGCATCATGTGGCCAACGAGGTGAATCCCGGTCGCCGCATCACCCTGCGCAAGAATGTTGAGCTGTGCGGCCTGCCGAACACGGAGGTGACGGGCCTGCGCCCCGATCAGTGGGCGCGCTCGGGCGAGCTCTTCGATTTGGTGTTGGCGGATGCGCCCTGCAGCGGGCAGTCGCTGCTCTGCAAGGGCGTGAAGAATCCGGGCTGCCTGAGTGCCTCCATGGTCAACGGCAACGCGAAGCGCCAGCGCGGCATCATGCTGGCGGCAACGGCCTGTGTGCGCCCGGGCGGGCACCTGCTCTACAGTACCTGCACCTATGACCCCGAGGAAAATGAAAAGGTGATGGCTTATGTGCTGCGGCGTGTGCCGGGCTGGCGGGCGGTGGAGTTGCCCTTGTTGGGCGAGTTCCGCTCGCGCTTGGCGGATTTTCCCGCCTACCGTCTGCTGCCGATGCAGGGCTGCGGGGCGGGGGGCTTTTGTTGCCTCTTGCAGCGCGAAGATTGAAGCTTTCGGCGCTTGCTCTTGTCTCAACGTCTGTATGCGTACGATTCTCCTGTCTTTGTTGGCTGTTATGTCGTTGCCCCTGTCGGCTTCTCCCCTGCCGGAGAAGGCGGATTTGCTGGCGCAGAACACGGTGGTGGCTCGTTATATCGGTTCGCAGCATCGCCCCTGCTTTTTCCGCACGGCGCAGTGCCCCGACCGCTGCGGGCACGCCACGACGGTGGCTTTTTTCGAGGTGCTGAGCAACGAGCAGTACAGCAAGCCGGGCAAGTACGGCGATGACAAGGCCGAGCCCGGCAGCCGCCTGGTGCTCGATGTGCAGCGCGACATTCCCGGGCAGTCGGAGGAGACGCGCGAGACCCTGCAGCAGCTCACGCCCGGGGAGAAGCTGCGCCTGACGGTGACGCATTACTATGTCAACGTCGACAACTGCCACTTCCCCGTGCGTCCGGTGACGCAGTTGGAGAAGCTGGAACCTGCCGAGGAGGGCGATGCCCCGCTGCCCGCCCTGCCGGATCTCAACGGTCCGAGAGCGGTGCCCTGCGCCCGCTGAATGCGGAGTCTCAGTGCCGAACGGCCGCGTGGGGAGTTTGCCCCGACGCGGCCGTTCTGTACTCAGGATGGTGCGTCCCCCCGGAGCTCGCGGTAGAGCGCAAGGTGGGCGCCGATCATGTCCTCGCGGCGGTAGGGCGGGGGGATGGGCAGCTTCGGCACGGGAGCGTGGCGGTACCACTCGGCCAGCCGCTGCGCCATCGCGTGCGCATCGCAGGCGGGCACGCGCCCCTGCGGCAGAAAGACCTCCAACTGTTCGCCCACGCCGCCGTGTTCATAGCCGGCCACGGGGCGGCCGAGGGAGAGGGCATCGAGCGTGGTTTTGCCGAAGGATTCGGGCTGTAGGGTGAGCGAGAGGGTTACATCGCAGGCGCAGAGAACCTCGCGCAGATCGCGGCGGTGCCCCGTCCAGGTGACATGCCCCGCCAGCCCCGCTTGTTCAAAGGCGCTTTGCAGCTCGGCTTTGAGGGCTTCCTTGCCTTTTTTGCACTCGCCCACGATGACGGCGTGCGCGGGAATGCCCGCCGCGTGCAGGTCGCGGAGGATGGGAATGAGGTGCTCGGCGCCCTTGAGTCGGGTGATGCGTCCGGGCAGGCAGAGGGTGTATTTGCCCTGCAACTCGGGGTAGTCGGCGCGCCAACGCGCCCACCAGGCCTCATCGGGACGGAACTCGGGGTAGTTTCGGCTCAGGTCGACGGAGTTGGGGATGACGCAGATGCGCTCCTCCGGGGTGCGGGGGTAGTTGTCCAAAATATGCTGCTTCATGCAGCGCGAGACGGCGATGACGCGGTCGCCGGCGGCCATGATGGCCGAGTAGGCGTTGACGGAGTGGAAGCCGTGGAAGCTGGTGACGACGGCCGGGCGCTCCTCGGGGCGCAGCCGCTTGCAGGCCAGATAGCCGACCCAGGCGGGAACGCGGCTGTGCAGGTGCAGGATGTCGGGGCGCTCGCTGCGCAGCAGCGCGACCAGCGGGCGGATCTGCAGGAGGGTGAGCAGGGATTTGCGACCGATGGGGCGCGTCAGGTGCCGCGCCCCGGTGCGCTCGACGGCGGGGACCATGGCGCCGCCGGCCGAAAGCACGAGGTTGTCGACGCCGGCGGCTTGCAGCCCCTCGCAGAGTTCCAGCACAACCTGCTCCACGCCGCCGCTGGAGAGCGAGGGGAGGAGGTGGATGACCTTCATGAGAGCAGGCGGGGGAAGTGTGCGAGAATATGGTCGGCCGCGCGCCCGGCCTCGTTGAGCGGCGCAGCGCAGCGCGGCAGGGTGCGGGTCTTGGCCCATTCGGTGTAGCGGCAGACACTGCCGTCGGCAATGAGCATGCCGAGTCCGCGGGCGATGCGCGAGGCATCGGGCTTGTGCGGTCCCTCCTTGGCGGCCATCTCGATAATGCCCACGGGCGCGCCGCTGGAGAGCGCCTCGTAGACCATCGACACGCTGTCCTGCGTGACCCACACATCCTTGGCCTGCGCCAAATGCTCGGCCACCCAGCCCGGCCCCGTGGACGCGACGGGAATGACGCGGATGCCGGGGCAGGCGGTGGCGATATCGCTCGCAAAATCCTCGGGCGTGCGGCGGCTGGTGGTGAGCACGACGGGGGTGCTGCTGTGGCGCGCAATGGCGGCAATCTGGTTGTTGATGAGCTCGGCATCCCACTTGTAGCTCTTGCTGGGGCCGCCGATGAGGATGAGGGTTTCGGTCTTGGGTGTATCCGGTTGGGGAACGATGCCGTTGATGGCGCCGTTGGTCGGGAACACGCGCGCGCTCGCCACCGCGCCGTCGGGCAGGTCGTGGCGCGGGATGATGCAGAGGTCAAAGAGGGCGAGCGGCAGGCTCGGCTTCATGCAGACCATGCACAGGCAGCGCAGGTGGCGCGCCAAACTGAGCGCCGCCAGATGGGTGCCGTGCCCGGCGCAGAGGATGAGGTTGGGGCGCGGCAGGTCGAGCTCCTTGCCCTTGTAGAAAAGTCGGCCGAAGAAGCTCAGCCCCGTGACATCGACCTCATGCACGCTGTGGGCTTGTTCGGGGGCCTGCTGCGCAGCGCGGGTGAGCAGGGCGCTTGCCAGCCCGCGCGTCTGCGACAGGTGGCCTTTCTTGCCGTCGCTGATGATGTAGATAATCATCGGATGTCCAAAAAAAGGTGGGGGTTAGAGTGGCAGGGTGACGGCACCGAAGAGTCGATGCCCGAGTTGAGGAGTGTTGAGGGTGCCGCAGGGTAAATCGGCGGCGGTGACGAGGGTCTGCGCCTGCGGGTCGAAGAGGAGCAGCGGCGCGGGGGTGGGCTCACCTTCCTCATCGCGGGGGGCGACGATCGCCGCGGGGCGGGTGCAGCAGGCGGCCACCAGCTCGGCCCAGCTCAGCTTGCCGGGCTTGACCAGATGGGTGTAGAGCGCGGGCAGCAGGTAGTCCAGCGCCACCATGCCCTGCGGCGCGCTGATGAAGTCCTGCTTCTTGGCGAAGGGTAGGCAGGGGGTGTGGTCGCTGACAATGCAGTCGATGGTGCCGTCGCGCACCCCGGCGAGCAGGGCATCGCAGTCGGCCTGCGTGCGCAGCGGGGGCAGGGTCTTGTAGGTCGTGTCGAAGTCGCCCACGCACGCATCGGTGTAGAGCAGGTGGTGGAGCGCCACCTCGGCGGTGACGCGCAGCCCCCGCGCCTTGGCGCGGCGGATGATGTCGACCCCTCCGGCGGTGCTGACGGTCTGCAGGTGCAGCTTGGCGCCGGCGTCCTCCGCCAGCCGCAGCATGGTCTCGATGCCGATTTCCTCGGCGCAGGGCGGGGTGCCGTGCAGCCCCAAGCGGTAGGCGGTCGGGCCGGGGTTCATGCAGGTGTTGCGGCTCAGTTCGGGCACATCGCCCCGGATGGCGAAGGTGAGCCCCAGCTCGGCGGCGTACTGCATGGCGCGGTGCAGGGTGAGCAGGTTGCCCGGCACATGCTCGGCATCGCTCAGGATGGTGACGCCGCGCGCCGCGAGGGTGTTGTAGGGCGCCTGCTGCTCGCCCTGCATGCCCAGCGTGATGCAGCCTGCGGGAATCATCTCGGCGGCGGAGCGCTGCGCCACGGCGTCGGCAAAGCTGTCCAGCGCCGCGCCGTTGTCGAAGATGAAGCCGGGCGTGGGCATGACAAGCATGCCCCACACCCCGCCCTGATGCGCCGCCTGTCCGGCGCGGGTGACGGATTCGCGCTTGCTGCGCCCCTCCAGCTCGACCTTGGCGTGCATGTCGAAGAGGGCGGGCAGCACCAGCTTGCCCGTTGCATCCACCACGGCACCGGCGCGGTCGGGAATCTCCATCTGCCCCGCGGGGGCGACCGCCTCCACCCCCGTCAGGGGAATGCCGTCAATTTGCGGCGGGTTGCAGCAACCGCCCAGGGCGAGCCGAAAGTCGTAGGCCTGACCGTTGGGTGCCCAAATGGCGCGGGTGATGTAGGTGTGGTTCATCGGAAGGTTTGCGGGGTGAGGTGGTTGAGAATGGCCATGCGGGCGATGACGCCGTTCTGCACCTGACGGCAGACCAGGCAGTTGCGGTATTCCATGGCGGCATCGCAAAGCTCGACCCCGCGGTTGACGGGGCCGGGGTGCATGATGGCCATGTCGGCGGCGTCGATGCGCTGCAGGCGCTCCTCGGTGATGCCGAAGGCCTGGTGATAGTCGGCGGCGGGGAAGAAGGGGGTGTCGATGCGCTCATTCTGCACGCGCAGCAGGTAGATGACATCGGGTTGCCAATCAAAGACGGCATCCCAGTTGGTGAAGCGCGGCAGCCCGGTGTGCGCGGTGGGCGGTACCAGCGAGCCCGGTCCCATGTAGGCGACCTCTGCTCCCAGGCGCTTGAGAATCAGGGAGGTGGAACGCGCGACGCGGCTGTGCAGGATGTCGCCGATGATGACGACGCGCCGCCCGGCAAGGCTGCCGAAGTGCTCGCGGATGGTGAAGGCGTCGAGGAAGGCTTGGCTGGGGTGGGCGTGGGCGCCGTCGCCGGCGTTGACAACGGCTGCCTTGCAGTGGCGCGCGATGACGGCGGGGATGCCGCTGTTCTTGTGGCGGACGATGATGTAGTCCTGCTTCATGCTCATGAGCGTGTCGATGGTGTCGTGCACGCTCTCGCCTTTGACCACGGACGAGGTGCCTACGGTGAAGGTGGTGACGTGGGCGCCGAGCCGGTGGGCGGCCAGCTCGAAGGAGGAGCGGGTGCGGGTGCTCGGTTCGTAGAAGAGGGTGAGCACGGAGCGCCCGTGCAGGTTGGGCAGCTGCTCGCCGTCGCGGAGGAAAGCAGCCTTCATCTCGACGGCAGAGTCCAGAATGGCCCGGAGCTCTTCGTCGCGCAGCGAGGCGATGTCTAAAAGGTCTTTGCGGGGTTGCATGGAGCGGGAAAACGGAGAAGGAAAAATTACTCGGCCAGCTGCAGGATGCGGTGCGCCGCCATGGCGGCGTTGACGGGGGTCTTTTTGTGCAGGCCGACGGTGGTCGCAGGCACGCCGCCGGGCAGCTGCGCGATGGCCAGCAGGGCATCCATGCCGTTGAGCGGGCCGCAGGGCACGGGCACGCCGATGACGGGCAGCTTGGTGTTCATGACCACCACGCCGGGCAGGGCGGCGGAGAGCCCGGCGACGCAGAGCAGCACGGCTTTGGTGCCGGCGGCATCGAGCCCGTGCAGGTAGTCCAGCAGGGCGGGCAAATCGCGGTGCGCGGAGTAGATGACGGTCTCGTGCTCCACACCGTGTTCCTCAAAGTACTGCTCTGCGGGTTCCATGAAGGGAATGTCGCTCTTGCTGCCGAGAATGGTGATGACTTTCATGCGTGGAGCCATTGTACACCCGACGGCTCCGCGCGCGCAAGCAAAAACGCCGCCATGCGCGAGCCCGCATTGACAGCGGGGCGACGCTGGGTTAGGATAAAGCGCGTTATGGCGCAGCGCGTGTTCTCTCTTCTGTTGTCGGCCGTGTTGGCCGGGTTCTGCATCGGCTTGGGCGGCAGTGTGTTCCTGCGGGTGCGCGACACGGCAATCGGCATGCCCAGCGTGGTGCTGGGGGCGCTGCTCTTCTCCGTGGGGCTGTTCACGGTTTGCACGCGCGGCTACGCGCTCTACACGGGGCGGGTCGGCTACCTGTTCGAGCAGAAGCACATCCCCGCCTATGTGGGGAAGCTGGCGGTGATTTGGCTGGGTAACTTCATCGGCTGCGCCCTGCTGGGCGGTTTGGAAAACCTGACGGGTATCTGCGGCAGCGCGGGCATCAACGCCGCCGCGCTCGACATGGTGAACGCCAAGCTGGCGGATTCGTATCTCTCGCTCTTTTGGCTGGGCTTCCTCTGCAACGTGTTCATGTTCATCGCCGTCAACGGCTATGCCAAGAATCCCCACCAGCTCGGCAAGTACCTGGCGATTTTCTTCGGCGTGGTCTGCTTTATCGTGCTGGGGACGGAACACAGCATCGCCGACATGTACTACTTCTGCGTTTCGGGGCGCGTGCTCAGCGAGCCGGTGGGTAGTTTGGGCGTGTTGGCGGTGGTGACGCTGGGCAACGCGCTGGGCGGGGTGTTCCTGCCGGTGACGGAGGCGGCGCTGCGCCGCTTGGGCGGGCAGGGCTGAGCGTTTTGAGGTGGACAAGCCCTCCGCCGCTGATTATAATGCCGCCATGCTGCGCCGCTGCTACAGGGTCTACGAGGCAAAGCTGCGCTACCGCGTGCAGCAGGCGCTGGAGTTGTGCCGCGCGATTGACGAGGAGAGCCTGCCGCCGCTGACGGAGCCCGTGCTGGCGGCGCTCAGTGTCCTGCAGCACGATCGGCGCGTGCTCTTCTGCGGCGGGGCGGGCAGCGGCAAAAGCTCGCTGATGGCGGCGGTGGCGGAGTGCCCCGTGATGGCCAAGCGACCGCTGGAGTCGGCCTATGTCTGCTGGCGCTACCGCTGCGACGACGGCGATGCGACCGCCTCCTGCTTCCTGCCCGAGGAATCACTGGAGGGCTTGGAGCTGGTGGACACGGGCGATTGTGCCCTGCCGGAGGTGGCCGACACGGTCGCGGCGCTGATGCCGGGGGCGGATGTGGTGGTGGCGGTGATGGATGCCCGTTGCGTGGACTCCTCGCCCGCATGGGCTCTGCTGGCGCGCCCGGAGGCGCAGCAGGCGGGCACGCTGATGCTGGCGCTCACCCACACGGATGCCCTCGCGGCTGAGGAGCTGCTGAAGCTCAAGAGCACGGTGCGCGAGCTCTGCCGCACCCGCCTGTCCAAGATGCCCGTGGCTTACGATGTGTGCCCCACGGTTCCGGCCGTGGTGGAGGCGTTTACCTCGCGCGTGCAAGATGCTTTGGCAGCGCCGGGTGGGCTGCGCGATGCGCTGCAGTCGCTGCGCGAACAGGCGATTAACTTGGTGTACAAGGCCAGCGATGTGCTGCGCGGACGCGCCCTCATCATGCAGAAGGACAGCGGCTTCCTGGCGGGGGTGGAGCAGGAAATCGAAAACTTCCTTGCGCACCAGCGCCGGGGACTGCAGGGCTGCTGCGAGCACTACACCGAGGCGGTGCAGCGGGTGTTGCCCCACCTTTGCCGCGCCCTGCGCCGCGCCTACGGTTGGTTTTACTCGCCCGTGTTGCTGGTGCGTCTCGAGCATTTCGGCGAGGCGGCCGAGCGCTGCTACACCGGCCTGTTGCAGCAGGAAATCGGCCGCCGCCAGCAGGAGAACGACCGCAGTTTTGTGCTCTCCTGCGCCAGCCATTGGAAGAGCGTGCGCCCGCGCATGAAGCAGGCCTTGGGCTGCGATATCGGCGAGTTCCCCGAGCCCGCGTTGAGCGCGGAGCTGGAGCTGCTGCGCCGTCGGCTGGAGAATGCGCTCGCCCGCCCCTTCCAAGAGCTGAAATGGCGCGCGCACATGGGCGAGATGTTCCGTGCCTCGATTCCGTGGCGCCGCGTTGTGCTGGTGCTGCTGTGCCTGCTGCTGTTGCTGGCGGGGTTGACGGGGTTTTTGGGGCAGGACAGTTTGGCGCTCGCCGTGTTGTTCGTGGTGGGCGGGTTGTGGTTGCTGGCCACCTTGCTGCACTATCGGGATGTGTATGGCGCCTGCTGCAGCGTGCGCGGCGGCAGTGCCGAGCTGCGCGAGGCGATGGCTCCGTTGCTGGCTGAGGAGGTCGAGGCGCTGGTTGTCTCCCGCGTGGCGGCCTATCGCCGGCTGTTCGCCGAGCCCCGGCAGCGCGTGGCGGACTATGAGGCCTCGCTGACCCCGCTCCAAGCCAACTGTCGCAAATTGTTTGACCAACTGCGCGATCCCGTACCCCACGCCTGATGTTCGGAATGGAAGCTGACTTGTTTACCCCCTTCGGCAGCTCTCAGGTGCAGCGCGCGCTTGTCGACGAGCGCATGCCGCTGGCGGCGCGCATGCGCCCCGAAACCATGGATGAGGTGGCGGGGCAGGCGCATCTTCTGGC
>JBJEVL010000112.1:0-3008 GCA_051884335.1 Akkermansia sp.
CGCCCTTGGAGAGCACCGCCTCGCGGAAAGCCGCCCCCGTCGCCGCGTTCAGCACCCCCTCGCGGCGGAAGCGCGTGAACGCATCCGCCTGCAGCACCTCCGCCCACTTGTAGCAGTAGTAGCCCGCGCGGTAGCCGCCGCTGATGCAGTGCGTGAAGTGGCGCATGAGCGAGGGGCCGTGCTGCGTGAGCGGCAGCTTCCACGGCGCCAGCAGCTCGCGGGTGGCCGTGTCCAGATCCTTGCCCGCAAACACGCGGTCGTAGTGCACATGGATGTCGAAATCCAGCCGTGCGAGCACCAGCTGCCCCATGATGCTCGAGGCCGGGCGGAAGAAACGGCTGGCGAGCAGCCGCTGCTGCAGCTCGGCCGGCAGCGGCTCGCCCGTGGCGTAGTGGCGGGCAAAGAGCGCCAGCCCCTCCGGCTCCCAGGTCCAGTTCTCATTGAGCTGGCTGGGCAGCTCGACAAAATCCCAAGCCACGCGCGTGCCGCTGTGCGCGCGCAGCTCCGTGTCGCTGAGCATCACATGGAGCATGTGCCCGAACTCGTGGAAGAGCGTCTCCGCATCGCTGTGGCTCAGCAGCGCGGGCTTGTCGCCCACGGGCGCCGTCAGATTGCCGCACAGCGCCGCCAGATGCGGGGTGTGCGGGCGCCCCGCCGCCGCAGGCTGCCCGTAGCGCAGCGGCATGACCCAAGCCCCCGCCCGCTTGGTGGCGCGGGGGAAGGGGTCGAGGTAGAAGGAGCCCAGGTGCGCGCCCGTCTTGTTGTCGTAGACGGCGAACAGTTGGGTGTCCGGGCTCCACACCTCGGCATAGCCGTCGGGCAGCTCCTGCCCCTCGCTCAGGCAGACCGAGGGCAGCTCGCGCACCGAAATGTCGTACAGGTGGCTGTAGAGCGCGAACATGCCCCGGCGCACATGCTCGTAGCTCAGGTAGGGGCGCAGCTCATCCGGGTTGAAGTTGTAGGTGCGCAGCATCAGCTTGCGGGTGTAGTAGAGCGTGTCCCAGGGGGCGAGCGCCTCTGTCTTCTCCCCGCGCAGCTCGCTGACAAAATCCAGCAGCTCGCGGCACTCGCGCTCAAAGGCGGGGCGCACCTCCTCCATCATGCCGTAGATGAAGGCCTGCGCCTTGGCGGCGCTGTTGACCATGCGGTGCGCCGCCACCATGTCCGCATAGCTGGGGAAGCCCAGCAGAGCGGCCAGCTCGCGGCGCAGCTCCATGATGCGCTCCACCAGCGGGGCGTTGTCCCAGGGCGCGACAAAGCCCACCGTGTCCAGCCCCTCGCGGCAGGCGCGGCGCGTGGCCTCGCAGTCGCAGCAGCGCAGCACCTCGTATACACTCGTCGGGTCCAGCGTCACCAGATACTCGGGAGCCTCCTCGCTGCCGTAGCCCTTGGCGGCGGCGCGCTCGCGCGCCTTGAGCATCCAGTCCTCACTCATGCCCGCCAGCGCGGCGGGATCGCTCAGCCGCAGCTCCCAGGCGTTGGTTGCATCCAGCACATTCTTGTCAAAAGCATCGCAGAGCTTAGCCAGCTCCTGCTCGATGGCGCTCTTGCGCTCCTTCTGCGCCGGCGTCAGCTCGGCACCGCTGTCGCGGAACGCATCGCAGACCTGCTGCACAAAGCGCTGCTTCTCCGGCGAGAGCTCGCGCACCCAGGGCTGCTGCGCCGCCGCCTTGAACACCGCCCACAGCCCGGCATCCGCGCTGAGCCCGGATTCAAAAGCGCTGACAATCGGCGTGAGCTCCTCCTCGGCGGCGCGCAGCTCGGGGCTGTCCGTCGTCATGGACAGGTGCCCGAGGAAGCCCGTGGCCAGCTCCAGATCATCGCACAGCGCTTCAAACGCGCCGAAGGTGTTGTCGTAGGTCGCGGCCTCCGGCGCCACGGCGCAGATGGCGGCGCGGCGCCGCTGCGCGCGCTCCAGGGCGTACTTGGTGTCGCGCACGGCGCGCTCCCCGCTCATGCGCGACCAGCGCGGGTAGCCCTCGTGCTGCAGGAAGGGGTGCTCCGCCGCATCGGGCGCGGGCAGCGCGGCGGCCGCTGCGGCGGGGGCGGTCGGGGGTATGTCCGCCGGAGCTGCGGTGCAGCAGCCCAGCGCGATACTCATCAATATCAGGTGTTTGGTCATAAAATCGGCGTGCTCGGTCGGTCGCGGGCTTCGGCGCGCTCAGCGTTGCGCCTCGGCCGCGCGGCAGGCCCACTCGTAGCACAGCGGGTAGTTCAGCTGACCGCCGGGCAGGGTGGGGATGTAGGGCACGGGCACAATCATCTGCAGCTGCCATTGCGAGGGGCGCCCCTCGTTCATGATGCTGTAGCGCAGCGACACGGTCTCATTGGGGTGCACCGTCTTGTGCAGCGCCGAGAGCAGCACCAGCCGCTCGCCGCGCGCGCGGTCGGGGACGGCCACCACCGCCAGCTGCCGCTGCGGCGCGTTCGGATCGGCCTTAAAGATTTTCAGCAGAAGCTCCTCCAGTTCCTCGTGGGGCACGGGCTCGCCCTCCACCTGCGAAAAGCGGATCTTGCGCGCATCGATGACCAAACGCCCCTCGGCATTCAGGTGGCCGATGTCGCCCGTGCAGAACCACGCCCCGCGGTGGCGTTCGCGGCTCGCCTCCTCATCGTCGGCATAGGCGGGCGCCACCATCGCCCCCTTGAGCCAGACCAGCCCCGGCTGCTGCGGAGCGCTCAGCTCGTGCTCGCGATAGGGGTCGGTGATGCGCAGGGCAATGCCGGGCGCGACTTGCAGCCCGCGGGGGTGGGGGGGCTCCGCCCCGGCCTGTGCCGGGCGCAGGTCGACGGCGACCAGCGGCGTGGCCTCGGTCAACCCGTAGGCTTCGGAGAGTTGCAGCCCGTGCTCGCGCGCGGCCTGCGCGGCGAGGCGGCGGGGCAGGCGATCGCCCGTGGTGAGGCAGAGCCGCAGCCCCGCAAAGGCATCGCGCTCGGCCCCGCGCAGCAGCTCGGCCATGCGGCGGGGCGGCAGCGCCACCACGCGCACGGATTCGCGGCGGATGAGC
>JBJEVL010000113.1:0-2968 GCA_051884335.1 Akkermansia sp.
GACGGCACGCGCGCGCTGCTGCTGGCCTACACGACCGAGCGGCTGTTCACCGACCAGCACACGCGCATCCGCCTGCACGGGCTCTGCGCGAGCCGTCGCTACGCGATGCGCGAGCTGCTGCCGGATGAGACGGGCTTCCGCTGCCCGCTGCAGGGTCGGGTGCTGGGCGGCGACCTGCTGATGACGCAGGGGCTGCCGCTGCACTGGTCGCGCCCCATGCAGAGCTGCGCCCTGCTGCTGGAGCCGGAGTCTGTCTGACACTCCAATTCTGACTTGAAGCGGGGAAATCTCTGTGCTAGAGTGAGGGCGTACCCCCTTGCGATGCGCCGCACTTTCCTCCTCGGGCTCTCTCTGCTGCTCATGGCCGTGTTTGCGGTCACGGGCGTGTTGACGTATACCCACCTGCGCGAGCATGCGGAGGAGCGCGTGCGGCAGTTGATGAGCGCGCGCTTGGCGGATATGCTGGAGCTGTTGCAGCACGAGGATGACAGCACGGCGCGCATGCGCGATACCTGCGAGCAGCTGGATCTGAAGAGTGCGCGCTCGCTGGCCGAGTTCCTGAGGTTGGATACCGAGCGGCTCCGCCACGCCGAGCAGCTGCAGGAGCTGGGCAACATCGTGGGTGCCGTGCAGGTGCTCATCACGGACGCCCGGGGGAGCATTGTCGGAGCCGTCCCCCGCGAATGGGTCGGCAAAAAGCTGGAGGATATTGATGCCCTGCACGATTTTGCCGCTGCCGCAGGCGACGGCAGGACGGAGATGCACCGCTTCGGCGATGCGAGCGATACGCACTCGCTGCAGTACGCGGGGGTGCAGCGCCGCGATGCCCCGGGGCTGGTGCTGCTGGGCTTTCCGCCCGCCGAGGCGGCGCAGCCGATTTCGCCCGAGCGCATCGCCAAGCTCACCCCGCATTTCCGCCCGGGAGAGCGCGCCCGCATCGCGGTGTTCCGCGGCGGGGCGCTGCTCAACCGGGGCGACCTGCCCTACCGCGGCACGGAGCTGCTGTCGGTGCCGCTGCAGGGGGTGAGCGAGCTCTCGTTCCCCGACGGCGATTATTTCGCCTACGCGGTGGGCAATGCGCGCTACCGCTTGGTGGCACTCATTCCCACGGCGGACATGTACCGCCCGAGCAAGAACACGCTCTACTCGATGCTGCTGAGCAATCTGCTGCTCTTTCTCGCCATGTTCGGCGCGGTGTCCTACCTGCTCCAGCGCTATGTGCTGCGCGGTCTGTCGCGCGTGGTGGAGAGCCTGCGCCGCATTGCCTCGGGCGACCTCAACGAACGGGTGGAGGTGACGGACACTCCCGAGTTCCGCCGCCTGTCCTCGGATATCAACGCCATGGTCGACACCCTGCGCTTTTTCGGCGAAGAGGAGCGCGAGAACATGAACCGGGAGTTGGAGCTGGCTCGCTCCATCCAGAGCGCTGCCCTGCCCGGCCGCTTCCCCGCCTTCCCGAACCGCCCGGAATTTGACCTCTACGCCGTCTGCGTGCCGGCGATGACGGTGAGCGGCGATTTTTACGACTTTTTCATGCCGGGGGAGGACAAGCTGCATTTTTTGGTGGCGGATGTGTCCGACAGCGGGATTCCCGCCGCGCTGTACATGATGCGCTGCATGTCGCTCATCCGCTCGGTGGCGCGTAGCGGTGCCAAGCCCGAGACACTGGCGCGCGCCGTCAACACCGCCCTGTGCGAGGGGCAGAGCACGGGTATCCACCTCTCGCTCTTCTACGGCTGCCTGCATGTGCGCACGGGGGAGCTGCGCTTCATCAATGCGGGCTCGCCCCAAGCCCTGTTGCAGCATGAAGGCGGCGACTACGAGCCGCTGTCCATGAGTTCGGGGCCGGTCATGGGGCTGTTCGATGATGCGCGCTACACGGGCTGCCGCCTGCAGATGCAGCCCGGCGACCGCCTCTTCCTCTACACGGAGGGGGTGACGGCTGCCGCCGATGCCGAGGACACGCCCTTCGGCGGGGCGCGGCTGCGCGCGGCGCTCGGCGAGCACGCCCCCACCGTGGCGGATGCCCCGCGGGCGGTGCGCGTGGCGCTGCGCAGTTTCTTGGGCGAGGGGCGCGAGCTGCAGGAGGATGTCACCATGCTGGCGCTGGAATACCGCGGCAAAAAACGCGCTGCGAGCGAGCTCTGCATCGCCGCAGGCGAGCCGCAAGGGGCGGAACACATGCTCTCCGAGGCTCTCGAAGCGGTTTTTGCCGCGCCCGCCGACATCGCCGAGCTGCACGCCACGACCCGCGCCGTGCTGGCGGCGCTGCCCCCGGCGACGGCGGTGCAGCTCTCTATCCGCTGCGATGAGGAGCGCGCCGAGCTCCGGCTGAGCTATGCCGCGCCGCGCCTGAATCCCCTGAGCACCCTACCCCCGCTTCCCCTCGACGAGACGCATTATCAGGTGGATGCGTCCGGCGTCAACCAGCTCACGCTCTGCAAGAATCTTTCGTGATGTCCGCGCCTCTCCCCCCGCCGCTGCCGCCGATTGTTCCCCCGCCGGTTCCCCCGGTGCGGGCGACGGCAAAACAGCCCACCGGCGAGGAACCCGCGCCGGACTCCCGCACGCCCCTGCCCAAGGGCAGCCAAGTGGGCGACTACATCATCACCGACCTGCTGGGGCGCGGCGGCTTCGGCATCACCTACCGCGCGCGCCACAGCATCAACGGCGCGCGCGTGGTGGTGAAGGAGCACATGCCCGAGGGGCTGGCCACCCGCGAAAAGGATGGCCGCACCGTCACCTACACCGCCCCCGAGCACGAGGAGCTCTTCCGCGCCACCTTGGCGGAGTTCACCGAGGAGGTCAATGTGCTCATGGGCTTGCAGCACCCCGGCATCGTACCCATTCTCAATGCCTTCGAGGCCAACGGCACGGCCTACTACGTCATGCCCTTCGTGGCGGGTGCTCCGCTGGAGCTCTCGCCGCACAATTCGCTGAATCCCGAGCGTCAGGCGCAGGAGGCGCG
>JBJEVL010000114.1:0-2950 GCA_051884335.1 Akkermansia sp.
CTGGTGGCTGCTGTGGTCGCCGACCGCTGGTACCTGCGCAACCGCAACGCGCGCGCCTATGTGCCGGGCATCTGCTTCTGCGTGGCGGGCCCCTGCGTCATTGTCGCCATGCTGCCCGCACTCGGCATTCCCATCGCGCTGGGGCTCTCGCTGACGGTGGCGCTCGTCTCCACGCAGGGGGTGGCGCAGGGCTCGCTGGATGCCACGCTCATGCCCGTGCTGCGCTCGATGATTGACGAGCGCTTCTCTGCCACGGGCTACGGTCTGCTCAACCTCACCTCGGTGGCGGCGGGCGCGCTCATCAGCTGGGGCGGCGGCGCGCTCAAGGACATGAATGTCAACCTCGGCGTGCCGCTGAGCATCGCCGGCTTGCTCATGGTCGTCTGCGGTCTCTTCTTCTTCTTCCTGCCCAAGAAGAGCTGCTGAGTACACCTTGTTCCTCCCTTTCGGCTGCCGCGCGGGGGCTTTTCCCCGTGCGGCAGCCCCTTTTTATCGCGACAAAATCTCTTTTTTTTGATAAAAATCGATGAAATATCTTGACTGTCGCTATTTTTAGAGATATTTTGCCTCTGTACGCGCGGTGCGTACAAATAATATCACTATCCGACATGAAAAAGATTGCATTATCGATGTTAGTAGGGGCTTTTGCCGTGACCGGGTTCATGAGCATCAGCACGACGGCAGCCGCCGCTTCCTCCCATGAGAAGGAAGTGAACTGCGACAATTACAACTGCTGGAACTGCAAGGGCACCGGGCGCAGAGGCAATATGCGCTGCCAGATCTGCAACGGCACCGGTTTCAAGGGTGCCTACTAAGCTTCTTTCGTTCCGAAGCTCCGGCGCGGTGTCTTGCTTCCCCAACTCGGCAAGGCACCGCGTTTTTTCCCCTGACGACCATGCGCCTGAACGATCTCCTGCTTGCCCTGCTGCTGATGCTCGGCGCCGCATGGGCACAGACACCGCGCGACTATGCCGAGGCTACCGACACCTGCGTGCTGAGCGCGGATGAAGCCCTGCAGCGCGTGGTGCTGCGCTGCGGGCGCACGCGTCTGCTGGTGCACGAGGTCGGCGGGCGCGAGTGGTCGCCCCCCGACGTGCCCCTCTCCCTCCTGTGCGGCGCGGAGCCGCTGACGGGGAATCGCCTGCTGGTCTGGGGGCACGACGCGGAGGGGCGCACCCGCTGGTGGCTGCTGACGGGGGAGCGGGAGCGCACCGAGCTGCGCCCGCAGGGGCTGGGCGCGTGGAGCGACCCCGTGCAGCGGCTGGGCGGCGACCGACTGCTGCTGCAGAGTGCCGAGCTGCCCACGGCGGCGGCACCTCTCCTGCTGCTGGAGGAGGTCGGGGGAGAATTCCGCCTGCGCCCCTTCTACGACAACCCGCGCGGGGCGCTGGCGTGGGCCTTTGCGCCGGATGGCCGTCTGCTGGGCGAGCTGTGCTGGCTGCCCGACGGCAGCAAGCGGCTGCTGGATGCGGCGGGCAAGGAGCTCCTGCACGCGGGGAGTGAGGATCGTCTGCAACTGCTCGGCGCGCTCGGCGACCGGGAGCTGCTGCTGCGCCACGATGTCGGCCACCGCGCCGCCGTACTCACACGCCTCGACCCGCGCAGCGGGCGGGCAACCGACCTCGCCTCCCACGGCAACTTCGATGTGACGGCGCCGGTGTACGCCGGGCGCGAGCCGGTCGGCTTCTGCGCGCTGACCGAGAGCCACTGCTTCCACCCGCTGCGCGCGCTGCCGCTGCGCCGGCCCTGCGCTCGGAGATGCAGCCGCTGCGCTTTTCGCCGGATGGACGCCGCGCGCTCGTGTGCCTCGGCGGGCGCGGGCTTCCCGAGCGCTATGCCCTGCTGAGCGAGCAGGGGCTAGAGCCCATCGCCGCCGAGATGCGCAGGAGCCTGCCGCCCATGCGCCCCATGCACTACGCCGCCTACCCCGCCCGCGACGGCACGCGCATCCCCCTCTACTACACCACGCCGGAGGGGCTCGGCCCCTGGCCCACCGTGCTCTTTGTCCACGGCGGACCGCGCATGCGCACGAGCGATGCCTATGACTGGCGGGTGCAATACTTGGTTAGCCGCGGCTTCGCCGTCGCGCAACCGCAGTTCCGCGGCTCCGACGGCTGGGGGCGGCGCTTCCGCACGGCGGGCTATCGGCAGTGGGGGCTCGGGCTCTGCCAGAGCGATGTGAACGATGCCGTCCCCTGGCTCGTGCAGCAGGGCATTGCCCGCGAGGGGGGTGTCGCCATCTTCGGCGGCTCCTACGGCGGCTATGCGGCGACGGCGGGGCTCTGCTTCACCCCCGAGCTCTATGCCTGCGGCATCAGCCTCTTCGGCATCCAAAACGTGCTGCAGCACCTGACGGAGCGCTACAACCCCGCCAACGCTGCATTCGCGGGCGAGGAGCGCGCGCTGGTGGGCGACCCGGCGACGGAGGCCGAGCGGCTGCGCGCCATCTCCCCCGCGCTGCACGCCGAGCGCATCACGCGCCCGCTGCTGCTGGTTTGGGGGGAGAAAGACACGCTCATCCCGCCATCGCATTCGCGCCGACTGGCTGAGGCGATGCGCGCAGCGGGCAACCCGCCGGAATGTATCGTCTACCCGGACGAGGCGCACGGCTTTGCCGACCCGGCGCACGAGTACGCGCTCTACGAACGCATGGTCGATTTCCTGCAGCGCCACCTGAGCCCGGGAGCCGAGACTCAGCGGCGCGAGCGGCGCTGACGCTTGGTGCTGCTCTTCTTGCTCTCGGCCGCCTTGTCGGCCTTCTTCTCCGCCGCGGCGCGGTCGCGTTCCGCCGCCGAGGCCGCGCGCTGCATGGCCTCCTCCTCCTCGGGCGAGGGGCGGCGAATCACCACCTCCTCTGCCTTGGCCTGGTTGGCGCGGTCGCGCGCCTGCTGCTCGAAATACTCGGGATCCGCCATCCAGCGGAAGCGGTTGTGCGCCTCTTCCTCCTCCT
>JBJEVL010000115.1:0-2944 GCA_051884335.1 Akkermansia sp.
TGCAGGGCAAGGTGCTCCTTGGTGTCGCGCGGCAGCGCTTCCGTGTGCTCGGGAAACACCAGCAGCACCTCATTCTCGCGGCTGTCAAAGCCGATGTCCGCGCGGGAGACATCGTTGGCCACCACCATGTCGCAGCCCTTGCGCTCGAGCTTGCCGCGCGCGTAACGCTCCAGCTCCTGCGTCTCGGCGGCAAAGCCCACGAGCACCCCCGTGAAGCCGAAAACCGAGCGCATGCTGCCCAGAATGTCCGGCGTGCGCTCCAACTCCAGCACCAAGCGCTCGGTATGCTTCTTCATCTTCTGCTCGGCCACGGCCACGGGGCGGTAATCCGCCACCGCCGCGCAGAGGATGGCGACATCGACCCCGCCGACCATGTCGCGCACGGCGTCGTACATCTGCTGCGCGGTTTCGACATGGATAAAATCCACTCCCGGCGGCACATCGAGCGCCGTAGGGCCCGAAATCAGCACGACCTCGTGCCCCTCGTGGCGCGCCGCCCCGGCCAGCGCATAGCCCATGCGCCCCGAGGAGCGGTTGCTCAGGTAGCGAACGGGATCGAGCGGCTCGCGCGTGGGTCCGGCGGTGATGAGGAACTTCATGCCGCCCAGCATACCAAAAAGCCCCCCCGATGGCAAGCGCGGGGAAAAGGCTTGTCTCGATGCGGGCTCCGTGCTACCCTAGCCTCACCATGAAAATGATTGCATTTCTTTTTGTTGCAGCCGGGCTGCTTTCCACCGCCTCGGCGCTGACGCTGCCCAAGGCCAAGGTGAACAAGCCCGCCGTGACGGTCGATGCCGAGGGGGTGAAGGTCAGCAAGCCGAGCGTCAGCTGCGAGGGCAAGAGCTGCGCCGAGCAGATTGCCGAGAAGAAGTCGGCCTATGACGCTGCTAAGGCGGAAAGGCAGGCGGAGATTGATGCTAAGATTGCCGAGAAGAAGTCGGCCTACGACGCTGCGAAGGCAGAAAAGCAGGCGGAGATTGATGCCAAGGTCGCCGAGGCGAAGGAGGCTAAGGCGGCTGCGGAGCAGAAGATTCAGGACGCCAAGGATGCGGCGGCCGCCGCCAAGGAGGGCGCGACTAAGCCCGAGCTGGAGGTGACGAAACCCGCGGCCACCCTCGATGCCGAGGGGCTGAAAATTACCAAGCCGAGCGTCAAGCTGAAGTAAGTTTCCCGCTCTTGCTTTTTGCGCGCCTGTGTTTTCCGAAACACGGGCGCTTTTTGTGCCTGCCCGCAGCCGTGGCTTTGAGCTTGACGCAGAGGGGACGCACGCGCTATTGTTAGGCGTGTGACGCTGCCGTTGTACCGCCGCTTTCCCTTGGGGGCTCCCATGGCACTGCCGCTGCTGGCGGTGGTGGGGGTGTTGCTGGCTCCCTGGGGCTGGGCAGCGGCGGCGGCTGCGCTGGCTTGGGCGCTGGGGGCGCGTGCCTGGCGGGTGGCGGCTCTGTGTGTCGCGGCGGCGCTCCTCTGCTGGCTGCACAGCTCGCTCCTGCAGAGCCGCGCGGAGGCGCTGCGCACGGGGGAAGCTGCGCAGGAGCTTCGCGGTACAGTGAGTGAGGTCTATCCCTACGCCTTCATCCTGCAGCCGGAGGGTCTGTCTCCCGCGCTCCTGCTGCACGGGCAGCGTTTGGCGCTCGAAGCGGGTGATTGTGTACAGGTGCGTGTGCTGCGCCGCAGCGCGCCCCCGCCGCCGGCGATTCCGGGGATGTTCGACCGCGCGGCCTGGTGGCGCAGCCGGGGGATCGCCGCGGAGGGCGATGTCTTGGAGCTGCGCTTGGAGGGGCACCCGCTCTCGTGGGCGGCGCTGCGCGCTTGCGGGCTGCGTCTGCGGCAGCGCGCGGCGCGGGTGCTGATGCCGGAGGGCACGGAGGAGGACGCGCGGCGGCAGTTGCTGGCGGCTTTGGTGCTGGGAGCACGCGATGAAGCCCAGCTCGAAACGCAGGAGCTCTTCCGCCGCGGCGGCTGCATGCATGCCTTTGCGGTCAGCGGTCTGCATGTCGGGCTGGTGGCGGGCTTTTGCTGGCTGCTGTTCCGCTGTCTGAGGGTGCGGCCATCAGTGGCGCGACCCGTGCTGCTGCTGCTGTTGGCGGTGTATGTGGTGGTGACGGGCTGCGCGGTTCCGGCGCTGCGTGCCTATCTCATGGTGGCGGTATTCATGCTGGGGATGATGCTGCGGCAGCGCGTGTCCTGCCTGAACACTTGGTGCGCGGCGGCATGCCTCTTCCTGCTCGCGCAGCCGCAGCTCCTGCACCATGCGGGCTTTTTGCTGTCCTTCGCGGTCTACGCAGCCATTTTGGGGGGCGTGTCGTTCTGCCTGCGGCACGACAGTCCCTGGTTCGGCCCGGATGCTTACCTGCCCTACCGCGTGCAGACGGCGGCGGAGCAGCGACTGCGCACGCTGGAGCGTTCGCTGCGCTCGCTGGTGGTGGTCAGCTGCTGCGCCTGGCTGGTGTCGCTGCCGCTGACGGCACTCTTCTTCCACTGCTTCAACAGCTACGCGGTGTTGACCAATGTGCTGCTGGCCCTGCCCCTGAGCCTCTGCATGGCCTGCGGTCTGCTGGCTCTGCTCACCGCATGGGTGCCCCTGCTGGGCGAACTCTGCATGGGCGCCGCCCTGCTCAGCGCGCGGGCAGTGCTGCTGGTGGTCGGCAGCTGTGCGAGCATTCCGGGAGCCTATTTGCCCGCCGTTCCCCCCGCTCCGCCGGACACGGTGCTGCACTTTCCGCTGGGGATTCGGGCGGAGGGCTGCCTGCTGGGGAACCCGGGGGTGCTGATGATTTGCGGCACCCCGCCCCGCAGCGCGCCGAGCACCGTGCGTTCAGTGCTCTTCCACGCCCATGCACGGGCGGCGGCGGTTGTGGGCGCCCCGGAGCTGGCGCAGGAGCTGGGCTGTGCCGTGTTTCAACCGGGGAACGCCCTGCACACGGCCTCCGGCGACTACCGCCTC
>JBJEVL010000116.1:0-2942 GCA_051884335.1 Akkermansia sp.
GGTGGGCGTCGTGTTCACCAAGCTGCCCGCCGGCATGCTCAGCCCCCTCACGCCGGGACTGGGGGAGACGGCCTGGTTCGCCATCATTATGGGCTACTATTTCCTGGCGACCATTTTGCCCATCAACACCATCATCGGGCGCATCTATCCGCTCTTCGGCGCGCTCTTCCTCTTTATGGCCGTGAGTTTGGCCATTCGGCTGCCGCTGAGCGATTACCCCGTGCTGCCCGATTTGGACTTTTTCGCCAACCGGCACCCCGCCGGGCAGCCCCTGTGGCCGGCGCTCTTCGTCACCATCGCCTGTGGGGCGATTTCCGGCTTCCACGCCACTCAGAGCCCCATGATGGTGCGCTGCCTGCCTGAGCAGCGCCGCATGCGCAGCGTGTTCTACGGCGCCATGATTGTGGAGGGCTTGGTGGCGCTGGTGTGGGCTGCGGTGGGACTCTCGCTGCGCGAGGTTTTGGTGCCGAACGCGGAGGGGATGCAGGTTCCCTTCTGCAGCCTCAGCCCTGCGGCGGCGGTCGACCAAGCCTGCACCCTGCTGCTGGGCAGCCGCGCGGCCTTCTTCGCCGTGCTCGGGGTGGTGGTACTGGCGGTTTCCAGCGGCGACACGGCCATGCGCTGCTGCCGTCTGCTGCTGGCCGACGGGGTGGGGCTCCGGCAGCGCAATATCCGCCGCCGACTCGCGCTGGCCTTGCCCATCTTTGCCGCCGTGCTCATCATCTCGCACATCGATTTCTCCGTCCTGTGGCGCTATTTCGGCTGGGCCAACCAAACCCTCGCCTGCATCACGCTGTGGAGCATCACCGTCAACCTGCGGCATCGCGGTCGTTGCTGCCTGCTGTCGCTCTTACCCGCGCTTTTCATGACGGTGATGTGCTGCTGCTACCTCCTCTGCTCGCCCGACTGCGGCATCGGATTGAGTCAGGGGCTTGCCTCGCTGCTCGGCATCGCGCTCGCAGCCCTCTGTCTCCTGTTGTTTTACCGCTCCTCGGGGCAGCGTTGAGGCCTTGCCTCCTCCTCTGCGGGGGACGCCGGAACAAGAGAAAGAAAACATACCGTTCCTCTGCCCAGGCTGGGGAACGGTAGGTTTGTCGGCAGAACCTCAGAAAGCTGCATCCCGGGTTCTCATTGATGGCTCGGCGCGTGGCATCGTTCGGCACCGGCGCGGCACCCGGCGCTCCGTGGTTGGGTGGCGGATGCCATCGCGGCGGAGCTGATGGGGGGCACCGGAGGCGCACAGCAAGGGGGCGCCTCCCTTGCGGAAAGTGCCCCCGAAGCTACCCGTGTTCGGGCAGAGCTCAGAAGCTGTAGCCCACGTTCACGTTGACGTTCTGGCGTGTGGCGTCGTCGCGCAGCTCGGCGCTGTAGGAGGCGCCGGCGCTCCAGCTCTCTGTGATCGCCCAGTTGCCGCCCACGCGGAGCTCGACGGCGTTGCGCGAGGTCTTGACGGAGTGCCCCGCGTCCTCACCGTGCAGCCCGGTCGCGCTGAGCTTGGCGTTGCGGCGCAGCGCATCGCCCGTGTAGCTCACGGAGGCATAGGGCGTCAGTGTCCCCTGCGACAGCTTGATGTCGCGGCTGAGCGTGGCGCCCAGTTTGAGCGCCAGGTTCTGGTAGGCGCTCTCCTCGCGGTAGCGCGCGGCGTAGGCGCCGCTTTCGGTCGCATCGTCGAGGCTCACATAGCTGTACTCCACGCCGACGAAGGGCGTCAGCTTGCTGCCGCAGGACAGCTCGATTTCCTTGGAGAGCGTGGCGCCGATGTTCCAGGCGTCCGCATCCCACTCGGTGTGCGCGCGGCGGCCCGTGGTGGTCGAGTAGCGGTCGGCCTCCTGCTCGAAGGCGCCGTAGGTGACAAAGCCGCTCAGGCGCAGCCCGCTCTTGGCGCCCTCGGTGAACCCGTAGAGGCCGATGAGGGTCGCATCCTGATCCACCTTGGCGGCGGAGTAGAAGCCGTTGCCCGAATCCATGCTGTAGTCGCCCGTGCTGTAGCCCAGCGCGAGACCCAGCAGCGAGTTCTTGCCGATGCTGCGGTCGAAGCCGACGGCGGCGCCGAAGTTCTTGCCCTCGTAGCCGCTGACGCCGGAGTGGCTGTTGATGTTGCGGAAGTTGCCGAGCGCGGAAGCCCAGGTGCGGTTGGCGCCGCTGCGGGGCATGGCGGCTTGCGCCAGCGCCGTCCGGCTGAAGCCGGAGGCGATGTCTGCGGCGCTCACGGCGCTGTCGGCCACCATCGCGACATCCTCCTGCCACTCCTCAATCACCGTGATGGTGCCCTCAGAGAACAGATCACCCGTCTCCCAGATGTAGCCGCTCGCCAGCGCGGGCAGGGAGGCGTAGTCCACCGTGTAGCTGCCCGTGAGGTGCTGCGTGCCGGTGATGAGCGTGAGGGAGTCTCCCTCAGCGAAGGTGTCGGCGAGCTCCGAGGCATCGCTGGTGACATAGCCGGAACCATTCGGGTTTGCCTTCTCATAGTAGAAGCTCACGCGCACGTTGTTCACTGTGGTTGTACCGGTCAAATCCAGCTGCGAGTGGTGCGTGGCGGCGGAGACGGTGCCGTTCCAATCCGCACTGGTGATGAGGCAGAACTTCCACTCGCCGCCTCGGAAGTCGGCATCGCCGAGGTGCATCACGCCGGGGGAGTTGCCGATGCGCAGGGTGCCGCCCGTCATGCTGATGCCGGAGACGGTGCCCGTGCCGCTGAGCGTGGCGCTTTCGGTGAAGGTGATCTTCTCCTGCGTGTTCTCGCCTGTTTGCAGCGTGGAGTTCACGAGCTCGATCTCGCCGCTCACCGTGCCGGAGCCGGCGGTAAGGGTGCTTTCGGCGGTGAGGGTCTGCTTGCCGTCCGAGACATTCAGCGTGCTTGTCTCGACCGTGGTGTTCGTCAGGGTGTTCTCGCCCGTGACGGTCAGCTCCGTCGTGGTGACCTCGGTGTTCGTCAGGGTGTT
>JBJEVL010000117.1:0-13191 GCA_051884335.1 Akkermansia sp.
GACGGTGATATTGGAATTTGCGTCAATGGTCAAACTGCCGGTAGTGTCTGCCGTTGCGCCGGCCACAGAGCTGATGCCGGACATCCCAATCGAGGTCGAGACCTCGGATTGGGCTAGAATCACCAGTTCGCCAAGGACGGAACAGTTCGCGTTAAACGTAATATCGCCCTGTTCAAGCTTAATTGTGCCGCCGCTGATCTGTATCTTCTTCAACCACAAGCCACCTGTGCCTTTTTTTGTCAGGGTATACCCCGCCAAATCCAGCTTAAAGTTTTCCGCCGCCCCCGAGTCGGCATCAGCTTTTTGCATAACGATTCGCGAGCCGTTATCAATCGCTGCATTGCCAAGCAGGGTGAGAGCCGGAAGACACTTGTGGCTGTCGAGCATAGCAGCGGTGTAATTTGTTAATACCGCCCCTGCTTCCAGCTTGACGTGGTAGTAGGTGTCCATGCCTCCCGTATCCAGAGTGGCGCCACTCTGCACGGTGATATACCGATTTTTGTTGTCTTTGTAGAGAACACCGAGCTGGGAGGCATCCGTAGCTCCGGTCAGCTTCAGCGTGGTTCCGCTCAGAATCGTGATATTGCCCGTATAGGCGCTGTTGGTATTGCCGTTCGAGGTCATCGAGACGGTGCCGTCGTCGTTGATGGTCGGCGTCGCGACGGTGAAGCTGAAATCCGAGCCCGGATCAAAGGTCAGCAGATTCGAGGTCACGGTCGGCGTAGCCGTGAACACAATGGTGTAGGAGTCGGCTCGACCGGTCGTGCTGTCAATGGAGGACAGCGTTGTCGCAGCTGCTGCAGCTGTGGTATCGTAGGTATACTCCGTCATGTCGGTATTCCAGCCGGCGTGCGCCGCGGGAGTCAGGGATGCAACAAGGGCGGAACCCGTGAGCACACCGGAAGCGATGGTCATCACCACGGGAGACACAACGGCCATGCAGGCCAACAGGGCGGCGCGCAGCCGCGAAGGAAGATGCAATTTCATAAGCAGAGGGATGGTTACTACCTTCCTAACCTAATCTCGCGGCACTGTCAATAAAAAAAGTCCTATGCGCTTAAAATCATTACGGTAGACGCGCTGTTCCCACGGCGACGGAGGAGGGATCGGGGGCGCATCGCCGGCGGATGCGTGTGCAGCGGCATGCTGTTGCCGCACGCAGAGCATGCTGCCGGAGTGTACCGCTCGGCAGGGGGGGGAAAGCAAGACGCCCCCGCTGCGGCGCAGCGGGGGCGGGGGAGGGGGGCTGTTCTGCGGCGTCAGGCCTGAGCGTTGTACATCTTGGTGTAGTACTCGTCGGCCATGCGGTCGGAATCGAAGTAGGGGCAGATGTCGCCCAGCGCGCGGAACACGAGGTCGAGCCAGGCTTCGCGGTTGTCGTAGTAGAGCGGCAGCACCTTGGACTCCAGCACGTTGTAGAAGTTGTCGCGGTCGGAGCGGTCGCGCGCTTCGGGGGTCAGTCCGGGGTGCGCCTCGGGGATGAGGAAGCAGTTCTCGCCGTCCTTGGCAAACTCGCGCACCCAGCCGTCGTTGGTGGAGATGGAGCCGTTCATGGTGGCGCGCTCATGCAGGGAATCCTACTGTGCCGGGCAGGAGGCCGCACCACCTAGGTTTTCGGAATGTCTGCTGTTCATGATGCAGTGCCTGCCCTGCGGTTCTCATTCAGGGTAATGTGCCAAGGGAAGCGTTCGCTGGCGTTCATTATCTCGGCGTTTGCCGTGATGATGGCATTGAATCGAGAGCGGATATCCTTTTGTTGCCTCAGCTGCTGGATGGCATCGACAGGGTATCCTTCGGGAAAGTATGCAGACTGCTCCTCTTTTAAAGGCATCTCATAGTGGAAAAGAAAATTTGTTGTTTTCTTACCCGGATATAACCTTGTGACGCAGGGTAAACATTTTGGATCGAACAATATCTGAAAGGTACCCTCGATTTTTTTCTCGAGCTTTGTGCCGAGATCCGTTGTGTTATTCCTGTTCGGTGCGTGGGTAAGAACGCGAAAGTCTTTAACTTCGATAAACCATGTCATTGCACCGCTTTGCACGGGGGTCGCAATCAGGTCAATCTTAGCCGTGCGATCACATCCGGGTACGACATTGTTGCTCGCCCATTCATCGAAGCCGAAAAAATTTACCCCGAACTTTCCGGAGTGGTATTCTACAGAGTCATCGACAAGAATATCGGATGTTAATGGCGGGTCAGATTCCATGGCTGAAAAGCTCCAAGAGCTTGTTGTTCTGCTCTGCCTGATATTCTAAGGAGGTCAGCACGCTCAATCCATCCAGCGAATGCGATGTGGATACCTCTACTGTGGCACTGTCTGCCCGGGGAACCATGGAGAAATATTGATGCTCGTTCTCATGGAGACCCTGCTGGTCAATCAGGTATAGTTCCCGTAGCAGGAAAAGACTGTGTGTGCAGACAAAAACCTGCATGCGTTTCGACAAGCCGATGATGGTCTCAGCTACTTGTTTAATGAGTTTGGGATTGAGGTTCGCTTCCGGTTCGTCCCAAAAGAGAACAGAATGCCTTGTCAGTGATTTATTGGCAATGAGCTGCGCCAGTGTCGCTATTTTTCTCCATCCGTCCGCCAGAAGGTGAGCCTCCAATTTGCCTGTCTTGTTTTTCAGATAGAATCGGCCGGACTCCGTGACGACTTCGCCACCCATGACGCGTTCCAACGGTTCCAATAGCTCACGTGTAGATTCTGCATGCCTTCCTTTAGTCAAAGGTCGCCCGAGTAGCTCCGCGAGGTCGCGCCATGTTTCATCGAAGGGAATTTGCAGAGAGTCGTAGGCCGATGTGAAACCGGGATAAATCGAAAGCAGCTCGCGAGTGGGAATGAAAACGCTTTGGATAGCCCGATTCATCGTGGGAACTTCCCTGACTGTTACCGCAGATGTTGACTGAGTGGAAAAGTAATAGGAGAGTGTGTTTGGTGAGTGGCCGTCGATGGTCATTTCCACCTCGGAGCGGGAGTGCCCTCGGGTGCGTGTAGCTAAGCGACCGAGAGAATCGGGCATGAAGACGCCCTTAAGTCTTTGGGCAATTGTTGTTTCCAGATATGCCTTGGAGAAATTGGGCGGCGTGTTTTTATTTCGCCGGAGCGCCTGAAGGTTTGCGTGTAACAGCTTGATAAGGTGCGACTTTCCCGCACCATTCTCGCCCACAAATACATTGAGCTTGGGTGAAAAATGAAAAGTATGATCCTGAAATCGGGTGAAATTCTTTACCTTAAGTTCGGTAAGCATGCTTCTCATCCTACACAAGCGTTGTTCGAAAGTCAAGGGAGGGTTGTGCATTGCAAAGCCGGAAGCTACGGGCGGAAAGCAAAAAAGTATTTTCTGCGTGCGAGGGGGAGAGCGATGGCGTGCCGAACCCCGCGCGCGCGACAGCAAGCCTCCCCCGCTGCGGCGCAGCGGGGGAGGGGGAGGGGGCTGTTCTGCGGCGTCAGGCCTGAGCGTTGTACATCTTGGTGTAGTACTCGTCGGCCATGCGGTCGGAATCGAAGTAGGGGCAGATGTCGCCCAGCGCGCGGAACACGAGGTCGAGCCAGGCTTCGCGGTTGTCGTAGTAGAGCGGCAGCACCTTGGACTCCAGCACGTTGTAGAAGTTGTCGCGGTCGGAGCGGTCGCGCGCTTCGGGGGTCAGTCCGGGGTGCGCCTCGGGGATGAGGAAGCAGTTCTCGCCGTCCTTGGCAAACTCGCGCACCCAGCCGTCGTTGGTGGAGATGGAGATGGAGCCGTTCATGGTGGCGCTCATGCCGCTGGTGCCGCTGGCCTCGCGGGTGACGACGGGGTTGTTGAGCCAGAGGTCGGAGCCGTCCTTGAGCAGGCGGCTGAGTCCCAGCTCGTAGCCCGTGAGCACGGCGCAGCGCGGGTACTTGTCGCTCAGGCGGTTGAGGCGGTTGAAGATGTCGACCGCCGCAAAGTCCGTCGGGAAGGGTTTGCCCGCCCAAATCATCTGCACGGGGCGGTTGGTGCGTTGCAGCATGCGCTCGAACATGACGGGGTTCTCCGTGATGAGCCCCGGGCGCTTGTAGGCGGCGAAACGGCGCGCCCAGACAATGGTGAGCGTGTCCTGGTCAAAGAGGTGTCCGGTTTGCTCGCCCACGGTGCGGAAGAGCTCTTTTTTCAGGGCGCGCTTGCGGTTGAGGAAGGCTTTGCGGTCGCCGGCGGCAAAGGCCTCGGCCAGCTCGGGATCCTGCCAGTATTCGCGGTTCTGCGCGTTGGTGACGTGGGTGATGGGGCAGATGTCGCTGTAGTCCTTCCACATGTGGCGCGAGACTTCGCCGTGCAGGGCGGAGACGCCGTTGGCGATGTGCGAGAGCCGCAGCGCCGCCAAGCTGTAGTTGAAACTTTGCTCGTTGGGGTCGAGCTTGAGCATGCGGCGCACTTGGTCGAGGGTCAGCCCGTCGAAGAAGGAGAAGTTGGCCATGAGGTTGATGTCCATCTTCTCGTTGCCCGCTTCCTCCGGCGTGTGGGTGGTAAAGACGAAGCGCTTGCGCACGGCCTCCACATCGCCGCCGTTGCGCGCCAGCATGTTGAAGGCGGCGCCGATGGCGTGCGCCTCGTTCATGTGGTAGATTTCCGGCTCCACGCCCAGCTCTTCGAAGAGGCGGGCGCCGCCGCGCCCCAGCACGATGTACTGCGAGATGCGCGTCATGGGGTTGGAGTCGTACAGGCGCTGGGTGATGCTGCGCGAGAGGTCATCGTTCTCGGGCAGGTCGGTGGAGAGGAAGAACATCGGCGCGGTGCCGAAGGTCTCGGGGCGCAGGAAGTAGGCCTTGACCCACACGGGAGCGCCGCAGATGCGGATGAGGAACTTGATGTTGTGATCCTCCAGGAAGCTGTACTCCTTGCGGCGGTACTGCACGGCCATGGAGCCGTCCTCCGCGCGGATTTGGTTGTAGTAGCCGTAGGACCACAGAATGCCTACACCGACAAGGTTTTGGCGCAGCGCGCCCGCCGAACGCATGTGCGACCCGGCCAGATAGCCCAAACCGCCCGAGTAGATCTTGAACACGTTGTCGATGGCGTACTCCATGCAGAAGTAGGCGACGGACTTGCTGTAGCGGGGATCAATGTCGTAGGGATGGGCGTACTGAGCCGGCAGAAAGGATGAACTCATAGTCGTGTATGGTGAAAAGAGAGATGCGTGTGCCGCAGACCGAGAAGGGGAGAGAGCCCTCATCGGAGGCAACGCTCCCCCTTATACATCAGAATGCGCCGATAGAAAAGTAGAAAATCGTACCGATTGCGCCATGTGTACGGTCGGGAGCTGTCATATTTGGTCGGCAAAGGGGGTGCCATCGCCGCCGGCCTCCACCGCGTGCACCAACGCAAAGAGGTCGAGCTCGCGGATTTCGGGTTGCTCCGCGAAGCGCAGAAAGGAGTCCAGCGCATCGCAGATGAGATCGGTGCGGTTGGCCGAACCGTCCCCCAAAGCTTCGTGCAGGCGCGTGTACTGCGCATCGGCACAGCGGAAGGTGATGGATTTGAGCTTCATGACGCTCCCATTGTAGCGCAAGAGATTTTTGTTAGAAAGAAAATTCTTGTATGACGCATAACAGGTGTAGATAACCGTATATTACTGCGCTAGAATGCGGTCTGCATGAAATCGCTCAAGAATATTACTCGTTTTACCTATCAGTTCACCTCGTTTCAGGGCTGGCGTGTGACGCTTTGTCGGAATCAGGTGCACTACACGCGCTATTTCTCGGATAAGCAGTACGGGGGCGAACAGGCGGCGCTCCGCGCAGCCATCGCCACGCGCAATCATGTGCTGGAGTGCTTGCGCAAGCATCCGCACAACCCGGAGTTGGCGTTCGAGTTGTGCCGGGCGGAGGAGCTCGAAACCTGCTTCCCCCGCGGGCTGCGTCCGCGCAAGAGTGCGCTGTCCTGAGCAGGGGGCGATGCCGGACGCGCTGAGCGTGATACCTACGATACAGAAAAACCGCATGCCGGCGGCGGCATGCGGTTTTTGAGAGGTTCGTGCCGAGGGATCGGCTCAGCGCTTGCTGAACTGGAAGCGCTTGCGGGCACCCGGGCGACCGGCCTTCTTGCGCTCCTTCATGCGGGAGTCGCGGGTGAGCAGACCCTGAGCGCGCAGCAGGGGGCGGTTCTCCTCGTCGAGCATGACGAGGGCGCGGGCAATCGCCAGGCTGATGGCGCCTGTCTGGCCGTGGATGCCGCCGCCGCGGGTGACAACCAGCACATCATACTTCTTGATGGTGTTGGTGGCGTAGAAAGGCTGCAGGACGGCGTTTTGCAGGGTGTCCGTCGGCAGGTATTCCTCGAAGCTGCGGCGGTTGATGGTGATCTTGCCGGACTTGCCTTCCTCGACGGGGGTGAGCCAAGCGTGGGCGATGGCCTCCTTGCGGCGGCCGGTGGCGTTGTAGGGAGTAGTAGACATAGTCGGAAAGGGGCTTAGGCGATGGTGACGGCTTCGGGCTGCTGAGCGGTGTGGGGATGCTCGGCGCCGCAGTAGACCTTGAGGCGGACAGCCTGCGCGCGACCCTGGCGGGTGTGCGGCACCATGCCGAGCACGGCGTGCTCCAGCAGCATCTCGGGGTGCTTGCGGCGCAGCTTGGCGGGGGTGGTCACCACCTGATTGCCGACGTAACCGGTGTAGCGGGTGTAAATCTTGGCGTGCTCCTTGTTGCCCGTGAGCACCACTTTTTCGGCGTTGACGATCACCACATAGTCACCGCAGTCCACATGGGGGGTGAAAATCGTCTTGTTCTTGCCGCGCAGCAGATTGGCTGCTTCCACGGCCACCTGACCGAGTACCTTGTCGGCGGCATCGATCACATACCACTTGCGCTCGATATCCTGAGCTTTGGCAGAGAAGGTTTTCATATTGTTGTCTGTTTTCCGGTTATGGCTTGCGCCTGACGAACCTCTGGTGTTCGGGGCGGCTACTCTACTCTCAAATGCCTCTTTTGTCAATCGCATTTTTGCGAATGCGGGAAAATTTTTGCAGCTTTGGCACCCCGAAGGTGAAAAATCTCTTGCCAAAGCGCGGCGCGGGCGCTAAACTCTGCCCGCGCCGCGTCCGCAGTGCGACGCGCGCGTTCCCGAACCATACCGAACACCACATGGCAAACTTCCCCAATCACGGCAGCAGGCCGCAGCGTCCCAACGGTCCTTCCGGCGCTCAGCGCCCGGCTCCCGCTCCCAAAGTCAAAAAGGCAAGCGATGATGATGAAAGCGCGGTGGAGATGGAGGGTGTCGTTTCGGCGGTGTTGGCCGGCACGATGTTCCGCGTGAAGGTGGCGGGCGGACACGAGTTCCTCGCGCACATCTCCGGCAAGATGCGCAAGCGTTTCATCCGCTTGGTTGTGGGCGACCGCGTGCGCATCGAGGTTTCGCCCTACGACATGAGCAAGGCGCGCATCACCTTCCGCTTGGGCTGAGCATCGCTCCGCCTGCCGATGAACGGGGCTGTCGACTCGCGCGGTCGATGGCCTTTTTTGTGCCCGCCGGGGGGCGATGTTGGCTTGCTTTGGGCGGCGGCGGGTGCTACACTGGGGGGAGGTCATGTTGATTAATCGTGAGATTTCGTGGCTGGAGTTCAACCAGCGGGTGCTGAATCAGGCGCATCGGCAGGATTTGCCCCTGCTGGAGCGCGTGAAGTTCCTGTCGATTACGGCGAGCAACCTGGATGAGTTTTTTCAGGTGCGCGTGGGCGGGTTGATGCTGCTGCGCCGCAGCGGCAAGCCGCGCCGGGATTTGACGGGGTTGTCGCCCGCCGAGCAGCTGGAGCGCATCGGGCAGCGGGCGGGGCGCATGGTGGCCGAGCAGTATGCCCTGTTGGAGGAGCTGCGCCCCCTGCTGGAGGAGGCGGGGCTCTACCCCCGCCCCATGAGCGCGCTGAATGAGGCGCAGCGGGGGGTGCTGGAAACCTATTTTGCGGCGGATGTGGCGCCGCTGCTCACGCCCATTGCGATGGAGACGGAGCAGCCGCCCGTGCTGCCGAATCTCAGCCTGATTCTGGCGCTGGAGTTGCAGGCGGAGGGGGCGGAGAGCAGCCGGCTGGTGGCGGTGACGCTGCCGGAGCAGCTCCCGCGCTGTGTGCACGCGGCGGTGCTGGGGCGCGATGCCTATGTGCTGCTGGAGGATTTGGTGATGGCCTTCATCGATAAGCTGTTTCCGCAGGAGCGGCTGCTGCATGTGCTGCCCTTCCGCGTGACGCGCAACGGCGATATCGCGGTGATGGAGGAGGAGGGCGGCGATTTTGCCCGCGAGATGGAGGAGGTGCTGGTGGCGCGCAAGTTTTCCGAATGCGTGCGCTTGGAGCTGCCGCAGGGGGGCGATGCGGCGCTGGCGGCGCGCGTGGTGCGCATGGTGGGCGGGGAGGAGGCGGCGCTGTTCCGCGTGCCGGGCATGCTGCGGCTGGTGGATTTGCAGCGCTTGGCCTTCGAGCCCGGGCACGAGCAGCTCAAGGTGGAGCCTTGGGCGAGTGCGTGGCCGGCGGATGTGGACCCCGATTTGTCGATGTTTGAGAATATCGCGCAGGGGGATATCCTCATCCACAATCCTTTTGAGTCCTACGAGCCCGTGGTGCGGCTGGCGGAGGAGGCTGCCGCCGACCCCGACACGCTGGTCATCAAGCAGGTGCTGTACCGCACGGCGCCCAACTCGCGCTTTATCGCGGCGCTGTGCCGCGCGGCGGAGTCGGGCAAGCAGGTGACGGTGCTGGTGGAGCTCAAGGCGCGCTTTGATGAGCGGCTGAACCTGGCGCAGGCGGAGAAGTTGCAGCGCGCGGGGGTGCAGGTGATTTACGGGGTGCGCGGGTTCAAGACGCATGCCAAAATCATGCTGATTGTGCGGCGGGAGAACGGGACGCTGCGCCGCTACTGCCACTTCGGCACGGGCAATTACAACGAGAAGACGGCGCGGCTGTACAGCGACCTCTCGCTGCTGACCTGCGAGGAGGCTTTCGGGGCGGATGCCTCGCAGTTTTTCAATTCGGTGACGGGGCTGACGCGCCTGACGCGCTTCCGCCGCCTGTTCCCGAGTCCGGCGCTGATGAAGGCGCGGCTGCTGGAGCTGGTGGAGGCCGAGACGCGGCGCGCCCGCCAGGGGGAGCGCGCGCAGATCCGTGCCAAGATGAACTCGCTCAACGATGTGGAGATGATGGAGGCGCTGGAGCGCGCGGCGGAGGCGGGGGTGCAGATTCGCCTCAACATCCGCGGCATCTGCTGCTGGGCGCCCACGAGTGCGCGCGGGCGCGCCTGCACCAAGATTGTGTCCATCGTGGATCGCTACTTGGAGCATGCGCGCATTTTCAGCTTCTACAACGGGGGAAGCCCGCTGTGCTTTATCGCCAGCGCGGATTGGATGAGCCGCAATCTCGACCGCCGGGTGGAGCTGATGGTGCCCATCAAGGAGCCGCGTCTGGCGCTGCGGGTGCGGCAGATTCTCGATGCCTGTTTCAAGGATTCGCGGCAGGCTTCGGTGATGGAGCCGGACGGCAGCTCGCACCCCGTGCAGCGCGGGCGAGCCTTTGCCATGCAGGCATATTTGCAGCATCAGGCCAGGCGCCGAGCCCGCACGCGCGAGCTGAGCCGCCGCCAGACGCTGGAGCCGCACCGCCCCAAGCGCCGCCGCCGCTCCCCCCTGCCGCCGGAGGAGGAGAGCTGAGAACCGGGCGCGGCGGGGAGCCGCGCGGAGGCAGAACGACGCGCACAGCGGGACGGCGGGGAGCCGCGCGGAAGCAGAACGGCGCGCGCAGCGGCGAGACAGCGCCGCGGGACGGCGGGGCTCAGTCTGCCGTTTCGCTGCTCAGCACGCGCAGGGCGGGAATGCCGCGGTGGCGCAGCTGCTCGTCGCTGGCATCGGCCGTGCTGCGGTCGAGGTAGAGCTCGTAGGGGGCTTTGTTGATGCTGATGCGGATGATGTTGTCCTCCGTTTCGCGGTCGAGCAGCTCGGCCAGTTCACCAAGGTGGTGCACCGGGCTGCCGTTGACGGCGGTGACCAAAGCTGCTCCGGCCTGTTCATAGCCGGCGGTGGCGGGCGTGGGGATGACGAGGGTGAGGGCGATGGGCTCGCGGATCCCCTGAGCGAGCAGTTCGGTTTCCTGCTGTTGCGCGCGGAGGTAGGGGAGGGCGGTGCTCTCCTTGCCCTGGCTTTCTTCCAGCGCATCGATGTAGGTGGCGTTGAGGGGTTGAAAGACGAGTCCGCCGCGGATGATGTAGCGCGGGCGGCTGCCGGGCTCCGTGCGGGCGCGGAGCCCGCTGCGGAGCAAATCGCGGTTGAGGGGGACGCGCAGCTCCTGCTGCTCGCCCCGGCGGAGGATGCTCAGCGAGAGCTCCTCCCCCAGGGGTTTGAGGATGCTCAGCAGCGAGTTCGCCGCGCAGCGCCCGTAGAGGGGGTGCTCGCAGCGCCCGCTCGCATCGATGGGCATGCCCTCCACGGCGGTGATGACATCGCCCTCCTGCAGGCCGCATGCAGCGGCCGCTCCCCCCGGGAAGACGCGGGAAATATAGAGCCCGCCGGAGCCTTCATTCAAACCCAGATAGCGGTGCAGCACCGGGTCTTGGACGGCGCGGAGCTGCACCCCCAGAAGCGGGGTGCCCGTCTGCTCCTCGCGCAGAAAGCGGGCGATGAGTTCGGCGTTGACGATGTTGAGCTTTTCGCTGTTCCCGGAGACCGCAAGCCCCGCCAGTTTGCCATCGCGGATGACGGGGGTGCCGGGGCCGGTTCCCTCGGGGAGCCGGGCGACTTGCAGCATCAGCCGCGGTATGCTTCCCGAGACGCCGCAGGCCTCGCCCCGGCGAGCAAAGGGGTGCAGCCCGTTGGCCTTGCCCACGACATCGGCGGTGTCGCCGAGCTTCAGCGGGCTGCCGATGGCGAGCTCGGGCATGTTGCGGAAGAGGGCGGCGGCGTCGGATTCCTGCGCCACGCTGAGCAGCGCCAGGTTGAGGTCGCGGTCGCAGCGCAGCACACGCGCGGGCACGCTGAGCGTGTCATCGGGCAGCGCCAGCTCGGCGTAGGTGGCGGCGCAGAGCGGTTCGGCGGTGCTGAGCACCAACCCGCGTCCCAGATAGATGCCGAGGGCGCTCTTGTAGCGCATCTCCTGCTTGAGCCAGGGAATCAGTTGGTTGTAGTCCTGTTGCGCCGTGCGCACAAGGACAAGGCCGCGCGCTGCCTCGGCCGAGGGTGCTTCGGCCGACTCGGCGGGGGAAACCTCGGTCGGCTCCGGCGCTGCGGGTGCGGGGCGGTGCGCATCGGGCGCCGTGCGCGGGGTGGGTTTGCAGGCCGCGAGCGCGAGGCAGCACAGCCCCGGCAGAATCAGAGAGCGAGACATGGCAGAGGAGGATGGGGGATCAGGGGTTGAGCCGCGCGGAAGCCGGCAGGTTGTAGTGGGCGCGGATGCGCGCGTTGGCGGCGTCGATGACGGCGTTGTCAAAGACCAACGGCAGCGGGGCATCGGCCAGCTCGATGACGGTGTAGGGCGGGCGTTCGCTGCCCTCGGCCGGGTAGAGCAGCTCAGCGAGCTGCGCCAAGCCTGTGACCGGCACGCCGTTGACCTTGGTAACGACTCCCCGCCCGAGAAATTGGAAGCGGGCGTTGACCTCATCGCGCAGAATGTTCGTGAGCATCACGATGTCGTTCTGCTCGGCGGCCTGACCGCTGCGGATGTAGTCATCCGCTTCGGGGGCAACCCGCGACTCGGCGATGCCGTGCTCCCGCGCCACATCCATGCTCAGCGGTTGGAACACCAGCCCGCCGAAGACGATGTAGCGCGGCTGTTCATCGTAGATTCGGGCGGTGAGGCGCTGGCTTTTCAGCGGGGCGAGTTTGACATCGACGCTGAGTCGCTGCCCGGCGCGCAGCAGCTCGAAGCGGAGCACATCGCCGCTGAAGGAGCGCTCAGCCAGCTCCTGCAGCGCGACACGCACGCCGTCCAGCTCAATCATGCAGGAGCTATCCACGGGGTGTCCCCCGACCGCCAGCACGATATCCCCGACCTGCAGAGCGCCGTCGCTGCTGCTGCCCTTGATGACATCGGCCACGCGGCAGCCCATCCCGTCGTCGGGCAGCCCGGCATGGCGGCGCAGAGCGGGGTTGGAGGCTTCTTCAAAGACGGCACCCAGCTCCGTGTAGCCGTCGTAGTGCCCGTCCTCGATGTCGCGCAGGAAGTGGCGGATGACGGGGATGGGAATCATGTAGCCCGTGGCGCTGGCGCGTTGCAGCCCTTGGAAGGCGACGCCGACGACCTCATCACCTTTCAGCACGGGGCCACCGCTGTTGCCGGGGTTGATAGCGGCATCGATCTGCACGGCCAGGTGCGATTGGTTTTGGGGGTGGGCGTAGGCGATGGTGTCGATGCGCGAGACAATGCCGCGCGTGACGGAGAGGCGGCTGCCGCCCACAGGGTAGCCCACGGCGCGCACCGTGTCCTCCAACTGCGGCAACTCGCTGCCGAGTTTCAGGCAGGGGATGTCGGCAAAGGGGGTCGCATCTTCCACCTCCAACAGCGCCAAATCGGCATCGTGGGCGATGAATTTGACGCGTGCGGGGATTTTGCGCGCGTCGCCGTAGGGGGCAATGAGGATGCGCTCGGCGTTGGAGACGACATGGGCGTTGGTCAGGAAGAGCCCCGGTGCTACCATGAAGCCCGTGCCGTTGCCTTGGGCGTACTCCCCGGTGTTCCACGGGATGTTAAAATTCGGTTGCTGCTGCGCAACCTCGACCTTGACGATGCTGCGATAGGCAGCCTGCGCAGCGGCATCGGGGGCGGCGGGAAGCGGCTCCTTTTCGGCAGGTAACTCCTCGGGCGGCGCGGGCTCCTCGGCGGGCGGCGCGGGCTCCTCCGCAGGCGGCGCAGGTAACTCCGCGGGCGGCGCGGGCTCCTCGGCGGGCGGCGCAGGCTCCTCCGAGGGCAGAGCTCCCTCAGCGGCGGGCGCAGGTGACTCGGCAGATGCTTCGGGCGCAGGAGCCACAGCGTTCAGGGCGGCGGCGGGAGCTTGTTCCGCTGTCGGCGCTTCGGGGACAGCGTCCTGCGCGCAGAGCGGAAGCGGTGTCAGCAGGGCGGGCAGGGCGAGAGTCGTCAGGGAAAAGAATTTCACGCTGACATTCTGCCCCGCCTTGCGGCGCCTGTCAAGCGCAAAGGCCGTCGGGCGCAGAGCCGTGCAAGTTGCAAAATCAAATGCGACACCGAAAAGCCGCCGTAGGGCACCTT
>JBJEVL010000118.1:0-2921 GCA_051884335.1 Akkermansia sp.
CGAGGCGGTCGAGCGCTTGCTGGATGTCGCGCTCGCTCTCGGCATCGAGCGAGGCGGTGGCTTCGTCCAGGATGAGGATGGGGGCGTTGCGGATGAAGGTGCGGGCGATGGCGACGCGCTGGCGCTGCCCGCCGCTCAGTTGGCTGCCGCCCTCGCCGACGGGGGTGTCGAGCCCGCTGCTCAGTTGGCTGAGGAAGGGGGTGACGGCGGCGGCATCGGCGGCGCGGTGCAGTTCGTCCTCATCGGCATCGGCCTTGCCCAGCAGGATGTTTTCGCGGATGCTCGTGTTGAAGAGCAGCGCCTGCTGCCCTACGAGGGAGATGTGCTCGCGCAGTTCGTGCTGGGTGATGCTGCGGATGTCGGTGCCGTCGAGCAGCACGCTGCCCTCGCTCGGGTCGTAGAAGCGGGGGATGAGCCCCGCAAAGGTGGTTTTGCCGCTGCCGCTGGGCCCCACGAGGCCGACAATCTGCCCGGCGGGGATGCGGAGGTTGATGTCGCGCAGGGCGGGCTCGGCCTCCGGGGTGTAGCGGAAGCTGACGCCGCGCAGTTCGAGCTCGCCGCGCACGGGCTGTTGCAGGTGCTGCGGCTCGGCGGGGTCGGTGAGGGGGTTGGGGGCGAAGAGGATTTCGGCGAGGCGGCGCAGGGAGCCTTGCGCTTCGTTGAAGCGGTTGTAGGCGTTGCCGGCGCGCTTCATGGAGTCGAAGAGGAAGAAGAGCGATCCCGCAATGGCCATGAAGTCGGGCAGGCTCATGCCGGCTTGTCGCCCGCGCACGAGCAGGAAGGAGAGCGCGAGCGCGGAGACGGTCTCGATGATGGGGATGATGGCGCGCTGGTACTTGACCAGCTTGATGACGGTGGTGCAGATGCCGTCGGCCACTTGGCGGAATTGGCGGATTTGGCGCTCCTCCATGCCGTAGGCGCGCACCTCGCGCTGGGTTTCGAGGTTTTGTTGCAGCACGCTGTTGAGGGCGCCGTTGATGCGCTGCGCCTGCAGGGCTCGGTTGGAGATGCGTTTGCCGAAGATGATGATGGGCCAGGCAGCCAGCGAGATGAAGAGGATGTTGACGAGCAGGAGCAGCCCCTGCCCCGTGGAGAAGAGCAGGTAGATGAAGGCCGCGCAGGCGCTGGCGCAGGTGATGGGCTGCTTGATGAGGTCGTTGGCGATGGTGCCGAGAATGGCCTGAACGTTGGCGGTGTCGCTGGTGATGCGGCTGAGAATGTCGCCCTTTTTCTCGCGCTCGAGGAAGGAGAGGGGGAGCTCCTGCACGCGCCGGAAGATGGTCATGCGCAGATCTTCGAGGATGCGGATGCCCAGGTAGTTGACCATGTAGGCGTTGCCCCACTGCGCCACCCCGCGGACGAGGAAGAGCGCGGGCAGACTGCAACAGGCCAGCAGGAGAATGGTGCCGGGGGCGAGCTGCCCGAGCGCGGGGCAGAGGGTGAGCAGCTCGGGCTGCACGCCGGGACTGCGAAAGACCAGCGGGAAGATGAACTTGATCATCAGCGGGATGCCCAGCCCGCTGGAGGCGGCGGCGACAAGCCCCGTGAGGATGACGATGCCGAAGTAGAGCCACTGCGGCAGCAGGAAGCGGCGGAGGAAGTAGAGAGTGCGGTTCAGCATGCGGAGGAGGGGGCTGCTTGGTTCACCTGTTCATCGTAGAGCCGCCGGTAGAGGGGGCAGCTCTCGTAGAGCGTGTCGTGGGTGCCGTCGGCGATGATGCGGCCGCTGTCGAAAACGAGGATGCGCTGCGCGCGGCGGATGGTGCTGAAGCGGTGGGCGATGATGAAGGTGGTGTGCCCCTCGGCGAGTTCATCGAGCGCCTCTTGGATGAGCGCCTCGCTCTTCATGTCGAGGGCGGAGGTGGCTTCGTCCAGAATGAGGATGGGGGCATTCTTGAGGAAGGCGCGCGCGATGGAGACGCGCTGGCGCTGCCCGCCGCTCAGCCCGCTGCCGCTTTCGCCCAGCTCCCGGTCGTAGCCCGCAGGGGTGCCGGCGGTGAACTCGTCTACGCGCGCACGCGCCCCGGCGAGCTCCACGGCAGCATCATCGGCCTCGGGGCGCCCCAGGCGGATGTTCTCGCGGATGCTGCCGCTGAAGAGGGCGGAGAATTGCGAGACGAGCCCGATGGTGCGGGTGCGCTCGGCGCGGCTCAGGCGGCGCACGTCGATGCCGTCGATGCGGATGCAACCCGCGTCGACATCGTAGAAGCGGCAGATGAGGTTGATGAAGGTGGTTTTGCCGCTGCCGCTGGGTCCCACGAGGGCGACGATCTGCCCGGCGGGGATGCGCACGTCGATATCCCGGAGCACGGGGCTGTCGGGTGTGTAGGCGAAGCGGACATGCTCGAAGCTGACGCTGCCGGGGGTGGGGCGGGGCAGGGCGAGGGGCTCGGTGGGCTCGGGCGTTTCGTCCTGTGCCTGCAAAATGCTGTTGACGCCTTCGGCGGCGACTGCCATGGTCTGACACATGTTGACGATGTCGCCCAGCTTCTTGACGGGGTCGTAGCAGAAGTAGAAGGCGGTGGCAATGGCGCTGAATTGCTCGAGGGTGAGCCCGTCGCTGCAGCCGCGGTAGAGGGAGTAGGCCAGCGCCAGCGTGCTGACGATTTCGATGGAGGGGCCCAGCGCCTGTTTCCACGCGACGACGCGCAGCAGCAGGCGGTTGTAGTGGCGGATGAGGCTGCGCAGGAGCTCCTCGCGCTGCGTTTCGAGGTTGAAGGCGCGGATTTCGCGCTGGGTGTTGAGGCTTTCCTCCACATGCGCCGTCAGCGAGTTGAGCTTCTCGAAAGCCGCGGCGGTGTGCTTCACCATGCGCCTGCCGACGCAGCGCACCAGAGGAACAACGAGGGCAGAGACAATCAGGTTGCCCATGAGGATGGCGCTCTCGTGGTTGCTGAGGGCGGCGTAGACGAGGTAGGAGA
>JBJEVL010000119.1:0-2912 GCA_051884335.1 Akkermansia sp.
TCATCGACAGCCGCAGGTCGGCCGAGCCGCTCTTGCCCTGAAGGGTGGGGCGCGCCGAATCATCGGCTTCCAAACAACCGTCCTCGGCCGTCAGCTGCACCAGCCAGCGCCCGTCGCCCATCACCTCCTCATCAAAAAGCGCGGCATCGCCGAGCACCAGCGTGCGCGTCACGGGCGAGCGCAGGTCGACGGTATACTCCACCTTCATCTTCGAGGCGGCATCCACTCCCTCCTCGGTGCTGATTCCGGCCTCCACCTTGGCACCACGGCGCACAAAGGCTTCGGGACGCATGCAGGCAAACCCGGCGGCCACCAGGAGCACGAACAGGAAAAATTTCTTCATACGGAGAGCATTGTAATGGTCGGACATGCCCGAATCAAGACTTGATTCTCCTGCATGACAGGTATATGCTCAGCCCCATGATGAGCATCCTCTCCCTTGCGAATCCCTATGTGAGCGATTTGGTGGCCTATCGCCCCGGCAAACCCATCGAGGAAACGGCGCGAGAAATCGGCATGGATCCGGCCGACATCGTGAAGCTCGCCTCCAACGAGAACAGTCTGGGAGCCTCGCCCCGCGCCGTCCGCGCCATGCAGGAAGCCGCCTCCGGCGTGCACATCTACCCCGACGGCGCCTCCTACGCCCTGCGCTGCAAGCTCGCGGAGACGTTCGGGCTCGATGTCGCGCAGACGGCGGTGGGCAACGGCAGCAGCGAGCTCATTGAGCTCATGGCGCACATCTTCGTCCGCCCCGGGGTCGAGACCATCGCCGCGGACTACAGCTTCACGCTCTACTCCATCGTCACCCGCCTGCTCAACGGTACCTACAAATCCGTGCCCAACAAGGCGGACTGGAGCCACGACTTGCCGGGCATGCTGGCAGCGATCACGCCGCAGACTCGGCTTGTCTTCATCACCAACCCCACCAACCCGGTGGGCACGATGGTGGGGCAGGCGGAGATTGATGCCTACATGGACGCCGTGCCCGAGCATGTCATCACCGTGTTCGACGAAGCCTACATCGACTTTGCCGGGGAGCAGCCCGACACCCTGCGCTATGTGCGCGAGGGGCGCCCCGTGGTGGTGCTGCGCACCTTCTCCAAAGCCTACGGGCTCGCCGGCGCGCGCGTGGGCGCGGCGCTGACGACGCCGGAGATTGCCGAGCTGCTGCACAAGGCGCGTTCGCCTTTCAATGTCAATCTCTTGGGTCAGGCTGCCGCCTTGGCTGCCCTCGACGATCCGGAGCATGTGGCGCGCTCGGTGGCCATGGTCAATGCGGGGCGGCAGCAGTACGAGAGCGCCTTCCGCGCCTGGGGCATCCCCTACATCCCCAGCCAAACCAACTTCATTCTGGTGCAGGTGGGGCAGGGGAAAGCCGTGTTCGACGCCTGCCTCCGCCGCGGGGTCATCCTGCGTCCGATGGATGCCTACGGCCTGCCGGAGCACATCCGCATCACCATCGGCACCGAGGCGGAAAACACGCGCTGCCTCGCCGTGCTGGCCGAGGTTCTGGGCAAGCAAAAGTGAAGTTCACTCCCACTTTCGCTTGACAGAGCTTCCGCTGCTGCGTTAGAATGCAGGCATAAGTTACTCTGCACACCATGCCCGAACAACCCAATCTCCTTGCTCAGGTGCGCAAGCACCTCATCGAAAGCGGTGAGGATTATCAATGGATTACGATGGGACCCGGCAGCGAGAAGATCGGCTTGGCCTATCTTCCCCTTGCGGCTGCCGAGTTGCCCTGCTCCTTCATGTTCACCGAGATCAAGAACCCTTGTTCGCTGGTGTTCGATGCCAATTTTGCCTACCGCATCCGCCCCGAGGATCGCGCCGAAGTGGCCATGCTGCTGCTGACGCTCAACGCGAACCTGCCCGAGGGTCAGCTGCTGCTCGACAACGAGACGGGCTTGGTCTACTACCGCCTGAAGTATGTGCCGGACGATTTCTCCGTCAGCGAGACCGACATCCTCAACCGCGTGCGCTACATGGAGAAGGTCGGCTTGGGCATGGCGCAAACCTATGCGCGCATCATCACCCGCGAATTTCCCTCCGCATAACGTCTTAACCCCCAATCATTCAGTACCATGTCTATCGAAAAACCCTTAGAAGGAAAAGTCGGTATCGTCACGGGTGTGGCGAACCACCGCAGCATCGCGTTCGGCATTGCCAAGGCTTGGCATGCCGCCGGCGCCAAGCTCATCTTCAACTACCAGGGCGAGCGCCTCAAGGACGGCGTGATCAAGCTCGTGAAGGAGCACTTCGGTGAGGATACCCCCGTTTGCTCGCTGGATGTGTCGGATGATCAGTCCATCGCCGATTTCTTCAGCTTTGTGGCGCAGCACACCGACCATGTGGACATGCTGCTGCACGCCATCGCCTACGCGCCCAAGGCTGCCGGCACGCTGGAGGGACACTTCTCCGACATCCCCCGCGATGCCTTCAGCACCTCGCTGCAAATCTCCGCCTACTCGCTCATCGCGCTCAGCCGCGCCGTGGCGCCCCTCATGGTCAACGGCGGCAGCATCACCGCGTTGACCTACTACGCCAGCCAGAAGGTGGTGCCGAACTACAACCTCATGGCCGTTTCCAAGGCGGCGCTCGAGACCTGCTGCAAGTATCTCGCCTATGACCTGGGTCGCCGTGAGGCTCCCATCCGCGTCAACTGCATCTCCGCCGGTCCGGTGCAGACGCTCGCTGCACGCGGCGTCAGCGGCTTCACGGGCATGTTCAAGGTCTACGGTGAGCGCAGCCCGCTGCAGCGCTCCTGCACGCTGGAGGAGCTCGGCGCCACTGCCACCTACCTGGCGAGCGACGGTGCCGCTGCCGTCACGGGGCAGGTGCTCTACGTCGACGGGGGCTACGAAATCATGGGCATGTGAGCCCTCGGAACTCCCCCCTTTCTCACGCTTCGG
>JBJEVL010000120.1:0-2910 GCA_051884335.1 Akkermansia sp.
CTGTGCTTTCTCAACAAGATGGGCTACGAGGCGCCTGAGCTCACGCGCGATGTCTACGAGAGCCACTATTCTTATGCGCTGCAGGAGTGCCAGGAGGCGCTGCGCGGCTTTTTTCCCGGCATGCCCGAAGCTGACTGGCTTTGGTGCCTGACCTGCTTGCGCGGCATGTATTTCAACATTGTGGCGCACAATGAGTTTACTCTGTGGGAATTGCCCGCTATCCGGGGACGCGAGGCGGCCATCCGCCGCCTCGCGCATGACACGCTGGCGCTGCTGCGCACTTACGAGGCCTGAGCCCCGCCGCCGAGCTTCGTACGCCGGCGCGCTATTCGGGCAAATGGCAGGCTGCACCCTTGACGCGGGGGCGGCATCTGCTATAATGCCTCTGTCGTGCGTTGGCTTTCTGTCATCTCTTTTGTGTTTGCCGCGGTTCTGTTGTTCTGCGGCGTGGCGGATGCTGTGCTGTCTGTGGCGGGCGCGATGAAGGTCTACATGCCGCTCGAGGGGGTGCTCCGCGCTTTGTCATCGGGGCTGCTGACGATGGCAGCGGGGGTGATGGTGACTCTGCTCGCAGGCTTGCTGCAACTCCGCCTCGATGCTGCCGAGCAGCCGGAACCCGAGGCGGAGCCGGCTCCGCACAGGCGCCCGCAGACGGAGACATCGGAACGCCCCGTGTATTTTCCCGTGCGCGAGGACACGCGTCCTTCGGCTGAAGTGCCTTGCGATGCGGCTCCCGAAGAGGAGAATGTCCCCCAGCCCAAGACTCAATTTTTTAAGTTGAACTGATGCCTGTCTCCGTCCCAGAGTCTGTCAGCAAACTCTTGGCACGGATGGTGCAGGAGTATACAGGACGCCCCACCGCGCCGGAGCAGCTGCAGGCGGTAGCTTCGGGCGCGAGCGGTCGTTGCTTCATGCGGGCGCAGGGGGTGCTGGCACTGTATTGGACGGCCGCGCGGGCGGATAACAACAGCTTTTTGCCGGCAGCGCGCGGGCTGGCGGCGGCGGGTGTCCGTGTGCCGGCGGTGCTGGCGGCGCAGGAACTTCCCGATGGTTGCGGTGCTTGCTTGTTGCAGGATTTGGGCGACACCGATTTGCTCAGTCTGCGCGGGTGTCCCTGGCCCGAGCGACGGGCGGCTTATGAGGCCGCGCTCTCGACGCTGCGCCCGCTCTACGGGCTGCAGCCTGATTGGGCGCTGCAACCGCCCTTTGATGAAGCCCTCTACCGCTGGGAGCAGGAGTATTTTGCCGAACATTTTGTGGGGCGCCACCTCGGCGCGGATGCGGCGGCGTTCGCGGCGCAGCCGGCGCTGCGGGAGATGGCGGCGTGGCTGGGCTCGTTGCCGCGGGTGCCGATTCACCGCGACTGCCAGAGCCAAAATATCATGCTGGCGGGGGGGCAGGCTTGGCTGATTGATTTTCAGGGCATGCGCGCGGGACGCGAGGAGTATGATGTGGCGAGTCTGCTGCTGGATCCCTATGCGGAGCTCACCCGCTCCGAGCGCGCGGAGCTGCTGCAAATCCGCGAGCGTTTGGGGGCGCCGCCGCTCGATCCGACGATTTATGCGGCCTGTGCCCTGCAACGCTTGATGCAGGCGCTCGGCGCTTTTGCCAACATCGGTTACAATCAACAGCGCCCTTGGTATTTGCAGAAGATCGCCCCGGCTCTCGCGGCGATGCGCGAATTGCTGGCGGAGTTGCCCGCCGATTCACCCCTTAACCCCGTTGCGGCATGCCTCCGACCACTCACAGCCATGTAAGATTCAGCGCCCTGCTTTTCTGGTGGCTGTTGCTGGCGGCGGCGACACTCGCGGGGCAATGGCTGTTGCACGAGCAGACGGTGCGGCTCTACACGGAGCTGCTCACCCGCGCGAGTATCCCCATCGAGGGGGGACAGCCGCAGCTGCTGCGCGCGGGAGAAGCTCCGCTCATGCACGAGGTGGAGCAGCGCGAGACGGTCTACGACCCGCCGACGGTGGGGGTGCTGCACTTGGATGAGTCGACCTGCGCAGCGCAATTTGCGGCGCTGCCGCTGGGGGCGCAGGATTTGGCGGTGCTGCTGCACAAGCTGCAGGGGATGGGGGTCGGGAATTTGGCTCTGTCCTCGCCGCTGGTGTGGCAACAGCAGCCGGGCGACATGGCGCGCGAGATGCTTTGCCGCGTGATGGCGGGTTTTAAGCATTCGGCCGTAGGCTTGCGCGGGCGCACCGCTGCGCAGGCTGATTTTACCCCGTTGATGCTGCGCGAGGCGGCGATTCCCGCCGAGCAGGTGGAGGGCGACACCTCGGGGCTGCCCGCGGCCAACCGCCCGTTGCCGAACAGTTTGGCGGAGCTGCCCGATGCGCTTGACCTCTGCTGGGCGCCCGACTGGTTGCAGGGAGAACCGCTGACGCAAAAGCCCTCGGGCGTGGAGGATCTGAGCGTTCCTTTGCTGATGCGTTGGAACGGCGAGACGATTCCCACGCTGCCGTTCCGCCTGGCGCTGGCGATGCGCGGGCTGAGCCCGTCCGATGTGAGGGTGCGCCCGGGGCAGGATATTTCATTCGGCGGGCGTACGCTGCCGCTGGATGAGCATGCGCGCGTGCGGCTGGTTGCGCCGCAAATACAGGCACTCAGCCCGGCCGATGTGCTGGGGAGCAACGTCCCGAACGAGCTGTCCTGCCTGCTGCTGGAGCAGCCCGCCGCCGGGCAGGAGGCGCCGCAGCGTGCGGAACGTTTGGCGGCCACACTGTCGATGCTGGCGGCGGCACCGCGCGAGGTGCTGACGCAGCGCGAAGAGCCGCTGGGGCTCCCCATTCTGCATGAGCTCCCCGCCCTGCGCGAGACAACAACCTTGGTCGGGGCAGCGCTGGGGCTCTTCCTGCTGCTGCTCGTGCTGCCGCTGCTGCCGCTGTGGCTGCGACTGCCGGCGCT
>JBJEVL010000121.1:0-12943 GCA_051884335.1 Akkermansia sp.
CACCTGGCGCGCCTGCTCATTGCCGAGCTCAACACCCGCACCCGGGAATACAGGAGCCTCGAAACGCTCGAAAAGCCCGTGCCGCTGGGCTCGGATGTCTTCCGCAGCGGGAGTATCCGCGACGAGAGCATCGGCATCCTCAGCGAGATTCTGAGCAATTTCCGCCTCAAGATGGCGGAGTACGGCGTGCGGCACTACCGCGCCATCGCCGGCAGCGCCGTGCGCGAGGCGACCAACGCCGACATTTTCATCGAGCGCATGGCGCACAACAGCGGGCTGGACATCCGCATCTGCTCCGGGGGCGAGGAGGCGCAGCTCAACGACACCGCCGTGCGCGAGCTGCTCCCCGCCGACTGCGGCTTTGCTGCGGGCAACACCCTCATTGCCGACATCGGCACGGGAGCCTGCCAGATCAGCGCCTATCGGCAGGGGGAGCTCCGCTTCACGGAGACGCTCAAGATCGGCACCCTGCGCGCCGTGGTCGGCGGGCGGGACGGTATGGCGCACAGCATCGACCGCAGCTTCCGCGAGCTCAATCCCCTCGCGGAGCAGCTGGCGGCGCAGCTGCTCATTGCCATGGGTGCCTCGGTGCGCACGCTGCTGCGCCTGCTGCCGAACAAGCCGCGCGGGCTCGTCACCGAGCTGAGCCGCGACGACATCCGCCGACTGGGGGAGCAGCTCGCCGTCCTGAGCGATGCCGAGCTTTGCGAGCGCTGCGCGCTCAGCCCCGATGAGGCGGAGACGGTGCATCCCTGCTGCCTCATGCTCAACAACCTGCTGCGCATGACGGGGGCGGAGCGGCTGATCGTGCCGCACAGCTCCACCCAGGCCGCGCTCATGCGCCGCTTCATCGACGAGACGCTCGGGCGCTCCGACCGCTTCAGCGCGCAGCTGCGCTCGCTCACCGACCACACCGCCGAGCGCTACCGCTGCCACAACGAGACCGCCGCCCTCACCGCTGCCTGGGCCGAGACGCTCTTCCGCAAACTGAGCAAGCTGCACGGCTTGCCGGAGAGCGCGCTCACCCCGCTGCTGCTCGCGGCGCGGCTGCACCAGTGCGGGCTCTATGTCAACAACCGCGACTACCACCGCCACTCCTACTACCTGCTGCTCAACACAGGGCTGGCGGGCATTCCTGCCGAGGCGCAGCAGCTCGCCGCCCTCGCCGTGCTCTTCCACCGCAAGGACACGCCCGGTCCCCTGCACCCCGAGTACGCCGCCCTGAGCGCCCCGCGCCGCCGCGAGCTCAACAAAATCGTGGCGCTGCTGCGGCTCTCCTGCGCTCTGGCGTCGCTGGGTGCGGAGCCGCAGCGGCTCCGCCTGCGCCTGCAGGAGGGGCGGCTCATCCTGCGCTGCGGCGAGGCACGCGCCGCCCAGCCCAACGGCATCCCCCCGCAGGAGCTCGACTACTTCCGCAGCATTTTTGCCAAACAACTCATTCTTGCCTAAGCTCTCCGCCATGGAACGACTCATCATCAACCGCGACATCAGCTGGCTCGCCTTCAACAACCGCGTGCTCGACGAAGCCGCCGACCGCGGCAATCCCCTGCTCGAACGCCTCAACTTCATCGCCATTTGCAGCAGCAATGCCGATGAGTTCTGCATGGTGCGCTTCGCCGGCATGCTGCGCCACAGCGATTCGGACACCGCCGCCGAGAACACGCGCGAGCTCTGCGCCGCCGTCAAGCGCGAGCTCAACAGCCTCGCGCGCCGCCAGCACCGCCTGCTCTACGGCGAGATTCTCCCCGAGCTCGAGCAGTGCGGCATCCGCATCGACAGCTGGGAGAGCCTGAGCGAGGAGCAGCGGCGCACCGCCCGCAGCCTCATGGAGCAGCGCATCTACCCCGTGCTCTCGCCCATTGCGGTCGACCCCTCGCATCCCTTCCCCCTCGTCCCCAACCTGGTGCCCCAGCTCCTCGTGCGACTCGTCCCCGAGGGGCGGGAGGAGGAGTTCTTCGCGCTCATCTCCATTCCCCCCGGGCTGCCGCGCTTCATCGAGCTGAGCGGCGACGGCGGCGGCACCCACTACCTCCCCACCGAGGAGCTCATCCGCCACCGGCTCCCCCTGCTCTTTGCCGGGGCGGAGATCCGCGAGTGTGCCTCCTTCCGCATCACCCGCGACAGCGACCTCTCGCTCGATGAGGAGGGCATCTCCGACCTCTTCAGCGAGCTCAAGAGCGCGCTGCACCGCACCCGCAAGCGCGACATCATCCGCGTGGAATACGAGAGCAGCATGAGCCGGAGCGCCCGCCGCTGGCTGTTCAACCAGCTCAAACCCCACCCCGACGCCCTGCTCTGCCCCATCCGCGGGCTGCTCAACCTCAAGTCCCTCTTCCAGATCGCGGGCGCGCCGGGGCATCCCGAGCTGCACAACAACCCGCAGCCGCCGCTGCCGCACCCCCTGCTCGACACCCTGCGCGGGGATGAGCTTTTCCGCTGCATCCGCGAGCACGGTCCCCTGCTGCTGCACCACCCCTTCCACAGCTTTGCGCCCGTCATCGCCCTGCTGGACAGCGCCGCGACCGACCCCGACGTGCTTGCCATCAAGCAGACGCTCTACCGCGTCAGCGGCGACTCGCCCATTGTCCACGCCCTCATGCGCGCCGCGCGCTGCGGCAAGCAGGTGCTGGTGCTGGTGGAGCTCAAGGCGCGTTTCGACGAGGCCAACAACATGAACTGGGCGCGCGAGCTCGAGGAGGCCGGGGCACACGTTGTCTACGGCATTGCCAAGCTCAAGGTGCACTGCAAGGCGCTGCTCATCATCCGTCAGGAAGCGGACGGCATTCACCGCTATCTGCACCTGGGCACCGGCAATTACAACGACAAGACCGCGCGCCTCTACACCGACCTCGGCTACATCGGCGATGATCCCCTGCTGGCGCAGGATGTCAGCTCGCTCTTCAATGTCATCTCCGGCTTCTCCGTCCCGCCGGTGTGGAACAAGCTGCTCGTGGCGCCCTTCACCCTGCTGGAGCGCATGCTCTACCTCATCGACCGCGAGGCGGCCTGCTCCGGCCCCGAGAATCCCGGGCACATCCGCATCAAGGTCAACTCGCTCTGCGATGAGGAGGTCATCGAGCACCTGTACCGCGCCGCCGAGCACCACGTCCGCATCGAGCTCATTGTGCGCGGCATCTGCAGCCTGAGCCCCACCGCGCTCTCCCCCGAAGCAGCCGCGCGCATCCGCATCGTCAGCATTCTCGACCGCTACTTGGAGCACACCCGCATCTACCACTTCGCCAACAACGGCGCGCCGGAGTACTACATCGGCAGTGCCGACCTCATGCCGCGCAACCTGCGCCGCCGCATCGAAACCCTCTTCCCCATCGAGGATGCCGCCCTGCGGCAGGAGCTCGACCACATCCTCAGCTGCACCCTCAGCGACCGTCGCAAGGGGCATGTCGTCACGGGCTACAACCAGTACAGCAAGGCTCGCCACCCCGAGCGCTTTGAGGAAAGCCGCAGCCAGACCGCCCTCTACGCCCACTACCGCGAGCAGAACCGCCGGGCGGATTCCGAAAACTCCGAGGCTCTCACCATCTACCGCCCCGCAACGGAAGAAGAGGAAGAATTTTAAGTAAAAGCAGGCGCGAGCGGTTTTTATTGCCTGTCAGCGCTTTGCAATACAAAGTTAGAGTTAACTCTGAGATTTATATCTCATATTTTACTCTAAATTTGTTGACAGCGATGCACGGAGCTGTTAGGCTTTCCCCTAACGAGCCCTGCGGCTCCGCATTCACGCTTATCTGCCATGAAACGCTCCCTCACTCTGCTTTGTCTCTGCGCCCTGAGCGCCCTTGCTTCAGCGCAAACAACCACCGACAACGATTTTGCCTCCCTGCCCACCGTCAGCGCCAAGCGCGTGAGCGGCTCGCTCACGCTGGGCTACGACACGCTGGGCAATGACCGCGGCGTGGTTCTCTCCCACTCGGTGGTCGAGGGCGATGGCTCGCCCTTTGCCTCGCTCAAGCTCAACTATGACTTCGGACGCAAGGGCGGCTGGAGCTACGACAGCCTCGTGTACTATCGCGATGTCACCTCCGGCCACCGCCTGTACGGCAATCCCACCTACGGCCCGCAAACATCCGCCCTGCTGGGCTACCAATATGCGCAGGGGCTCTACCAAGCCGGCTACATCACGGCAGACCAAGTGGCGGCCACGGCTGCCAACAAAGCGGCAGAGCTGCGCAAAACCCCCGTCAAGCAGGCCAACTGCGAGCCGGAAATCGCCTTTGTCAACAACCTGCGCTATGCGCAGGAACAGTGGAATGTCAGCTTCGGGCACACCTTCATCCACGGCGGCATTTTGGGCGTGATGGCCAAGCACTTCCGCCACCAGGGCGCCTCCTGCGTCAACGAAGCGTTCATCCGCCCCGAGCTCACGCCCTACAAATGGGTGAGCGCCGGTGTGACCACGCGCTACAGCTTCTCCGGCATCGACGGCTGGTGGTTCGAGCCGGACATCACCTTCAAGGCGCCCCTCATCGGCACCGAGGACAATGTGAAGGTCGCCGCCGTGCTCAAGCTGGCGATGACTGCGACGGCCAACTATTTCAACCACACCGATTCCGCCAACGGCAACGGTTCGCAGGCCTACTACACTAAGCTCTACCTCCCCTGGATGGTCAACGAGAGTCTCACCATCACCCCCGGCATCGGTCTGCACTGGGCGGGGCGCGGCGCCGTGCGCTGCAACGAGAAGAGCTCCTACGCCCGGGCTTGCAACAACACCGACTTCAAACCCTTCCGCAACTTCGCCGTGGTGGGCACCATCATGTGCACCTACAGCTTCTGAGGCACCGGCATCCGGAGCGCCCTACTCGCCCCGCCCCCCGCGGGGCGAGTTTTTTTGCTACCTGATGCACCTGTTTTTGTGATGCTTTTCCTAATCTCTCCGTCCGCCTATGATATAGGGCAGACATGCGACTTCTTCACACCGTCGACTGGCAACGCCACCCTGCCGGATCGCTCCCGCAAGGCGGAGTACGAGCCGTTTGTGACCGCCTCCTCGCGTTGCTCCGCGATCGCGGCGTCGATGCCCGCTCATCAGCGGCGATCCTGATGATTCCTCCACCCCCTCCTACAAATCACACCGCCTCTACAGCAGCTTCCCCAGCCGGGTGGCTGCGGAAACCGCCGACCGCCACATCATTCCCGCCGCGGGCAAGCACGCAGCGCAGCCCGGCTCAACGCCGAGGAGCCCTTTCTCCATGGCTGCCGTGCACGGATCGTCAGCCGCCTTGCCGGAGCCGAGGAAGCCGGGCATCGTCCCATTCCCCCCGCCCGCACGGCGGGGGAGGAAGGGGTCTTGGTCGGCTCGCTGCCCTTCCTGCGAGCCGATGTCGCGCGTCCGATGCCGCCGGAGAAGAACGCTACCTATGTCAACGGCGAGAGCGACAGCATCGCCGCCGTCGCGGCGAAGGCGCGGGAACGGAAGGCTGCGCACGCCTGCGGTCGCATCATCTGCATGACCCACCAAGCATGCCCGGCGCCGAGTCCTCCGCTGCGACCCGCCCCATCATCGGCACGATGGACACCCTGCCCTCCGACGCTGTGCCCCGGCATTTGCCTATGGTGGCGTCGGGGCGTCCACGGAGAAGCCCTGCGCCGCAGCGGGCGCGGCGGCTTTATTCGTCGTCCTTGGCGTCGAACTCCTCGGACTCGGTGTCGAAGTCCTCCTCCTCGTACTTCTTGAACTTCTTGACTCGCTGGTTGGCCGGCAGGGGCGAGAGCACCATGGTCACCGTGTTACCGGCGAGCTTGGCGGGCTGGTCGACCTGCCCCATCGTGCGCATGTCCTCCACCACCTTGGCCATCATCTCCAAGCCCAGCTCCTTGTGGGCATTCTCGCGGGCGCGGAAGCGCAGCTGGAAACGCACCTTGTGACCGTGGTCAAGGAATTGCTCGGTGCGCCCCATCTTGACGTTGTAGTCATTGACATCCGTGCCGACACGCAGCTTGACCTCCTTCATCTTGGTGGTCTTGGCCTTGTTGTTCTTTTGCAACTTGGCCTGCATGTACTTGTACTTGCCGTAGTCGATGAGGCGGCAAACAGGCGGGTCGGCATTCGGCGCGACTTCTACCAGATCCAGCCCGATCTCCTTGGCCTTGGCCAAGGCATCGCGGGTGGACATGACACCGAGCTGGTCGCCCTTGGCGGTGACGACTCGGACTTTGGGGGCGCGGATGCGGTCGTTGACGCGGATCTGCGGTTCTTTGCTGCCCTGATTGCGACGGTTGCGGTTATCGGGCCGATTCGGTTTCGGGGGGAGTGGCACGTTCGTGTGTTCTGGGGTGTTTCTCGTGTTTTCCGCGCGATGGCGGGAAATTTTTTCTCTGCTCGGTCGTTGCAGGGACCGGCCGGGGGGGGGTGTCTTGTCAGGCCTCCGTGGCGCTCCAGGCGGGTTTGATCAGGCGCGCGGCATCCTCCGCCACCACGCCATCCGTGAATTCCTGCACACTCATGGTACCGATGACATCGAGATCGCGATGGCGGACGGAAACCTTGCCCTCCTCGGCCTCGCGCTGACCGACGACCACCATGTAGGGCACGCGGTCGAGGCGGGCATTGCGGATCTTGGCACCGATCTTGTCGGGCATATCATCGAGCTTGACGCGGATACCGGCCTCAGCCAGCTGACGGCGCACGCTCTCCGCGAAGTCTGCCACCTTGTCGGAAATGGGCAGCACGCGCACCTGCTCGGGGGCGAGCCAGGTGGGGAACTTGCCGGCGAAGTGCTCGATGAGCAAGCCCGTGAAGCGCTCCATGGAGCCGAAGGGCGCACGGTGAATCATCACCGGGCGGTGCGGCTTGTTGTCCGCCCCGGTGTAGCTCAGGTCAAAGCGCTCGGGCAGGTTGTAGTCCACCTGCACCGTGCCGAGCTGCCAATCGCGCCCGATGACATCGCGCACGATGAAATCAATCTTGGGACCGTAGAAAGCGGCCTCATTCTCCGCCTCGATATAATCAAAACCGTTCTCGGCCAGCACCTCGCGCAGGGCATTCTCGGCCAGCTTCCAGTTCTCCGCCGTGCCGACATACTTGGCATCGCTGTAGTCGCGGTCGCGCAGGGACAGGCGCACGCGGTAGTCGTTCATCTGCAGCGTGCCGAGGATGTGCTTGACGATGCCGATGCACTGCTGCACCTCCTGCTTGATCTGGTCGGGGCGGCAGAAGATGTGCGCATCGTCCTGCGTGAACCCGCGCACGCGGGTCATGCCGCCCAGCTCGCCGCTCTGCTCCCAGCGGTACACCGTGCCGAACTCGGCCAGGCGCACGGGCAGGTCGCGGTAGGAATGCGGGTCGTTCGCGTAGATGCGGATGTGGTGCGGGCAGTTCATGGGCTTGAGCATGAAGCCGCTGATGGTCTTGGTGTCCAAGGCGTTGAAGAGATCGGCGCAGCTGGCGTTCTCATCGCGCAGCTTGCGGAAATCGTCCGGGTCGGAGATGGGCGGGAACTGGCTTTCCTTGTAGTGCTCCCAGTGGCCGGAGGTCATGTAGAGGTCGAGCTTGCCAATGTTCGGCGTAAAGACCTGCGAGTAGCCGATGCGGTCGAGCTCCTCCGTGATGAAATCCTGCAACTCGCGGCGGATGATGGCACCCTTGGGCTTCCACAGAATCAGCCCCTGACCCACCATCTCGTCGATGGCGAAGAGCCCCATCTCGCGACCGAGGCGGCGGTGGTCGCGCTTCTTGGCCTCCTCCAGCCGTGCCAAGTGCTCATCGAGCTGCGTGCGGTTCGGGAAGCAGGTGCCGTACACACGCTGCAGGCGCGGTCCCTTGGCATCGCCCTGGTAGTAGGCCGAGGCCACGCTCATGACCTTGAACGCCTTGCAGTTGCCCGTGCGCCCGACATGCGGTCCGGCGCAGAGATCGGTGAAATCGCCGTTGCGGTAGATGGAAATCTCCTCCCCCTCGGGGATGCGGTTGAGCAAATCGACCTTGTACTTGGAAGCCACGCTGCGCGGTCCCACCGAGCCGAGCTCTCCGCGCTGCGCCATCTCCATGGCCTCGGCGCGGGAGACCGTCGTCCGCTCAAAGGGTGCGTTTTCCTTGACCACCTTCTTCATCTCGGCCTCAATGCGTTCAAAATCCGCAGTCGAGATGTTGTGATCCAGCTCCACATCATAATAAAACCCATTCTCCACGGCGGGACCGGCAGCAAGCTGCGTCTCGGGCCACAGGCGGCAGAGTGCCGTCGCCAACACATGCGCACACGAATGGCGCAGACGTTCCAAATCACTCGCTTGATTGCGTTGCTCTAAGGTTTTCCGTTCCTTCTGTTCAGACATATTTTAGCGGTTGGAGCTCTACTATCGCCCCAAATGCCGCGAATATCAAGCATAATCCGCGCCCTATGCCCCCAAAAAGCATACTTTCTCCCCTGCGGGCGCGCTTGACCCGCCCCCCCGCATTGTGTACAATAAAACATCCGCCGCCATGAAAGAGCCCATCGTCCGCAAAGTCGGGAAAGTGTCTGTCGCCCGCTTCTACGAGCTGTATCGCAGCACCCTCGAGCTTCAGCTGCTCAACTCACCGCTGGGCATGTCGCGCAGCATTCTGCAGCCCTCCATCAACCGCCCCGGCCTGGCGCTGGCAGGCTACTTGGGCTACTTTGCCCACGAGCGCATCCAGCTCTTCGGCGCGGGCGAGATGGCCTACCTGTCCACGCTGGAGGGCGACCTGCGCCGCGAGCGGCTCCAAGCCATTTTCTGCGACGATGTGCCCTGCCTGGTCTTTACCCGCAATGCCGATGTACCGCAGGATGTGCTCGCCATGGCCGACCGCTTTGCCGTGGCGGTGTTCCGCTCCAAACTGCCGAGCATGCAGTTCATGAACCGCACGACCATCATCCTGCAAAACGAGTTTGCCGACAGCACCACCGTGCACGGCTGCATGGTCGACGTGCGCGGTGCCGGCGTGCTCATCACCGGCGACAGCGGCGTGGGCAAGAGTGAAATTTCCCTCGGGCTCATCGAGCGCGGCTCCTCGCTGGTGGCCGACGACATGGTGCGCATCCGCAAGATCGGCGGCGAGCTCATCGCCTCCTCCCCCTCGCTGAGCCGCGGCTTCATCGAAATCCGCGGCATCGGCATCATCAATGTCACCAACCTCTTCGGGCTCAAAGCCTTCCGCAACGAAAAACGCGTGGATCTCGTCGTGAATCTCACCGACGGCAAGATGACGGAGCTGGAGCGGCTGGGGCTGGAGCGCCGCATGACCACCCTGCTGGGCGTGGAGGTCGAGCGCGTCAATCTGCCCGTGGCGCCGGGGCGCGATATGACCCGCTTGGTGGAGGTAGCCGCCCTCGGGCAGTACCTGCGCGAAAGCGGATACGACATGGCGGGCGAGTTCAACCGCCGCCTGCACCGCGAGATTCAGCAAAACAGCAAAAAGCCCTACTGACATGATTCCCCTGAGCGATATTACCCGCCTTTTGGATGCGGAGCTGCGCATCCGCGACATTGCCGATTTCGCCAACGCCCTCAACGGCCTGCAAGTCGAGAACGGCGGGAACGTGCAGCGCGTTGCCTTGGCGGTCGACGGCTCGCAGGCCGTGCTGGAGGCAGCGCTTGCCGCGGGCTGCGACCTGCTGCTGCTGCACCACGGGCTCTTTTGGTGCGGGCTGCGCCCCCTGACCGGCTGGTGGAAGAAGAAGCTCGAGACCTGCCTGCGCGGCAATCTGGCGGTGTATGCCGCCCACCTGCCCCTCGACCTGCACCCCACGCTGGGCAACAACGCCTGCATCGCCCGCGGACTGGGGCTGACGGACACGCAGCCCGAGCTGAGCATGAAGGGCAACCCCGTCGGCATCGCCGGAAACTTCGCGGGCAGTGTGGGCGAGCTGGTCGCCGCCTACGAACGGCTCACGGGCTCCGCCATCACCGGGCACATCGTTGATGCCGATGCACCCGCCGGGCGTGTGGTCGTTTGCAGCGGCGCCGCCGGGGATGCCGTTTACGAGGTGCAGGCCAAGGGCTACCGCTGCTATCTGACGGGCGAGGAAAACCACTGGGTGGCCAACGCCGCGCGCGACATGGGACTCAACCTCCTCTTCGCCGGGCACTACGCCACGGAGACCTTCGGCGTGCGCGCCCTGGGCGAGCTGCTCCGCGAGCGCTTCGGGCTGCCCTGCTGCTTCATCGATCAACCCACGGGGATGTGAGCATGCGCCTGATTGCCGACGACAGCCCGGGCATGCGGCTCGACATGTACCTCGCGCAACAGCTCCCCGAGCTGTCGCGCGCGCGCATCCAAGCGCTCATCAAAGAGGGAGCCATCACCGCAGACGGCAAGAGCGCCAAACCCAAAACCCCCGTGGAGCGCGGTATGGTCATCGAGGTCAACATCCCCGAACCGACCCCGGCCGAAGCACAGCCGCAGGACATCCCCCTGTCCGTGCTCTACGAAGATACCGATGTCATCGTCATCGACAAGGAGAGCGGCATGGTGGTGCACCCCGCCGCCGGCAACCCCGACGGCACCCTCGTCAACGCTGTGCTGCACCACTGCGCGGGCGCGCTCTCGGGCATCGGCGGGGTGGAACGCCCCGGTATCGTGCACCGCTTGGACAAGGACACCAGCGGCTGCATCGTCGTCGCGAAAAACGACGCCGCCCACCTCTCGCTCACGGCGCAGTTCGCCGCGCGTGACACCTCCAAAATCTATCTGGCCGTGGTGCAGGGCTGCCCGAAGGAGCGCAGCGGCACCATCTTCACCAACATCGGGCGCCACCCCGTCAACCGGCTGAAGATGGCCGTGGTCAACCCCGGCAGCGGCAAACCCGCCATCACCGATTGGCAGCTGCTGCACTACGATGCCGCCACGGACTCCTCCCTCGTCCTCTGCACCCTGCACACCGGGCGCACCCACCAAATCCGCGTCCACATGCTGCACCTCGGCCACCCGCTCATCGGCGACCCCATCTACGCCCACCCCCAAAAGCAAAAGGCCAAACCGGGGAGACTCATGCTGCACGCTTGGCGGCTGGCCTTCAACCACCCCGCCGACGGGCACCGCGTCGCCCTCCAAAGCCCCATTCCCCCCGAGTACACGCCCTGGCTCATCGGCTGCGAGCTCCCCGAATGGAGCGAACCCGCAACCTAAGCCCCCAAACAGCGGCAAACGCGGCCATACCAAAGCGTTTCGGAGCAGCCGCTTCGCGGTGTTACCCGAGCACCGCCCCGCACACCGCAGGCGCAAAATGTGAAAAAGACACAAATTTGTCTTGTCATTCCTAAACATTCGGAGTATAAACGGCGACCACCTTTTCCGCAGGGATGCGGAACTAACCTTTACACTCACACCAATATGTCCAAGCACTCCACCCTCAAGGCAACCGGTACCGTCGGCGGCAAGCGTTCCGTCCTCAAGCGCTTCGAGCGCGTCAAGCTCATGAAGGAGCGCGGCCAGTGGAAAGAAGGCCAAAGCCCCATCGGTCTGCCCAAGACCAAGTTCGAGTCCTGATTGCCCCCGGTCTTTCAGAGGATCAAGTTTCATTCTCAGAGCCTCGCGGTTCATGAACCGGGAGGCTTTTTCATTCAGAACCTCACCCGCCATGTCCGATTTTCCCGAACAAACTGCCCCGGAGAACAGCATCCGCCTCAACAAGTTCCTGGCCTCCGGCGGCTATGAATCCCGCCGCGCCGCCGACCGCCTCATTGCCGAAGGGCGCGTGGAAGTCAACGGGCAGCCGGTCACCACGCCCGGGTTGCGCGTCCTGCCGAGCGACTTTGTGAAGGTGGACGGTCGCCGCGTCACGCCCAAGGAATCCGTGGTGCTGCTGCTCAACAAACCCCGGGGCTATGTCTGCAGCCGCGAGGCCCAGGGAGCCGACGGCACCGTCTACGACCTACTCCCGCCCAAATACCGCTACGCCAACTATGTCGGTCGCTTGGATGCCGACAGCGAGGGGCTGCTGCTCTTCACCAACAACGGGAGTCTGGGGCAACAGCTGGCGCACCCCACCAACGGCATCGAAAAAGAATACTGGGTCACCCTTGACCAAGCCTTCGACAGCAGCGTGCTGCTGCAGCTGCTCAAGGGCGTGCGCATCCCCGAAGGACAGGCCAAGGCCAAGTATGTCGCGCGCCTCTCCGCCCGCCGCGCCTGCGTGGTGTTGGAGCAGGGGCTCAAGCGCCAAATCCGCCAAATGTTCGCCTGCCTCGGTCTGCGGGTGAAGAAACTCGTGCGCGTCCGCATCGGCTCCCTGTGGGGCGGCGATCTGGAACCGGGACACACCATGCTCCTGAACGAGGAACAAATCCGCGCCGCAGGCACCAATCCCCGCCCGCGCAAGGGCTTCATCGGGCGCAACCAAATCGCGCGCAAGACAGCCGCGACCACGCCCAAGCGCGAAAGCGAGCCCGACGAGGATCAGGACTATGTGTTCAACCCCGCCGACTTTGAGAGCGACGCGGACATCGCCGACGGCAGCACCAAGTTCGCGGAAGGAGAAGCTTTTGAGCCCGAGCGCAGCCCCCGGGGCAAGCGCCCCTTCGGCAAGGCACCCTACCATGGTGAGCGCGAGCGAGGACGCAACACCTTCGGCGAGCGCCGGGAGTTCGGCAAGCGCAGGAGTTTCGGCGAGCGCCGGGAGTTCGGCGAGCGCAAGAGCTTCGGCGAGCGCAAGAGTTTCGGCGAGCGCAAGAGCTTCGGCGAGCGCAAGAGCTTCGGCGAGCGCAAGAGTTTCGGCGAGCGCCGGGAGTTCGGCGAGCGCAGGAGTTTCGGCGAGCGCAAGAGCTTCGGCGAGCGCCGGGAGTTCGGCGAGCGCAAGAGCTTCGGTGAGCGCCGGGAGTTCGGCGAGCGCAAGAGCTTCGGCGAACGCGGGCGCGGCCCCAACAACTTCGGTGCGCGCCGCTCGTTCTCCCGCCGCTTCAACGGGCGCGGGCGGGATCAATAAACGGCTCGCCCCATGCGCCCGCGTGGTGACTTTTTCCGAAT
>JBJEVL010000122.1:0-2886 GCA_051884335.1 Akkermansia sp.
CGAATCAAGGCGGCGCCCGCGCCGCGCAGCGCGGGCAGGTAGAGCCGCCCCTGCGGGTCGGTGAGCGGCAGGCGGGCGAGAGCCTCCTGCAGGGCGTCCTGCGTCTCCTCCTGCACGCGGGCGCTGCGCGCGAGGATGGGGGCGGTGTCGCGCCCCATCGCGCGGTTGAGCGCGGGCAGCACCTCCAGCCGCAGCCGGTTGCGCGCGGCGCAGCTCTGGGCATTGGTGGCGTCCTCCATCCAGTCTTGCCCGAGCGCCTGCAACCAAGCCGTCAGCTCGGCGCGGCGACAGTCCAGCAGGGGGCGCAGCCAAAGGACGCCCTGTGCGCGGTGCACGGCGCGCATGCCGCGCGCCCCCGCCGCGCCGCGCGCCAGGCGGAAAAGCACCGTCTCGGCCTGGTCGTCGGCGTGGTGCGCCAACGCGATGGCGGCGCAGCCCTGCTCGCGCGCCGCCGCCGCCAGCGCCGCCCGCCGCGCCGCGCGCGCCGCCGTCTCGGGCGACTCGCGCCGCTGCCGCGCCAGCGCGGGCACATCGACCCGCCGCACGCAGAGGGGCACCCCCAGCTGCGCGCAGAGATCACGGCAGAACTGCTCATCGGCATCCGCCGCCGCGCCGCGCATGCCGTGGTTCACATGGCAGGCGCAGAGCCCGACCCCCGCCGCGTGCAGCGCCCGCAGCAGCGCCACGGAATCGCGCCCGCCGCTCAGCCCCAGCAGCACGCGCCCGCTGCGCAGGTAGGGCAAACAAACCGCTGCCAGAGGCAGCGGTCGGGGAGGGGCATCGGGGTGCGGGGCGGGCATCATTCGTCGTCGTCCCCGCTGTCGTCCGCATCGTCCTCAACATCCTCGGCAGCCTGCTTGCCGCCCTTGCCCTTCTTGCCGCCCTTGGCGGCTTTCTTGGCCAGAGAGGGAGCCATTTTCTTGAAGACGGCATCGGCGTTGTCGGTCTCGGGATCATACTCGACCGCCTTGACCACACCGCTGGCGTAGAGCACGAGAATCTTGCCGTCGTGGCGCTCGGCGGCGGGAGCCACCTGCTTGCGGAAGTCGGCGGCGGTGGTGACACTCTTGCCCTTGACGGGCAGACCGTCGGAGAGCCAGGGCAGCATGTCGAGATTCTGCTTGGCGCGGGTGTTGATGCCGGAGTTGGGGTTGTCGCGATCCTCGCTGCCGTCCGTCCACGAGACATAAGAAATGCTCTTGGTGTCGGCGGCAAAGGTGGAGTCGTTGCCGATGGGCTGGCGGTTGTCGGCGGGGCAGTGGAAGATGGCGGACACCTTCATCTTGGCGCCCGGCTTCTGCGGCAGCACCACGGCATCGAGCTCCGGCGCCAGCAGGAGCCACCAGCCCTCGCTTTCATCGATGTTGGGGGTCTCTTCGTCGTCGGTCATGCCGCTGGTGGGCAGGGTGCCACGGTTGGCCAAATCGCTGCTGTACTTGGCGCCCAGCTGGGCAATCTGCTCGAGATTGGCGCGGCACTTGGCCTCCGTCCCGGCACCCATGTGGGAATAAATGGTGGGAGCGGCGATGGACACCAGCGCGGCCAAAATGGCGATGACCACCATCAGCTCAATCAGCGTAAAGCCCCGCAGCGCCCGCGCGGGGGAGGGAGAGGAAGACATTTTCATACTCTGGCAGTGTACACCATGCGCGCCCGCTGCGCAAGCCCAAAGGGGCGCGCCGCCGCGTGAAAAAATCCTGCGCCTGCGCGGTGCCTGTTCTGCGCCTGCCCTGCGGCGGGTGGCTGCGCGGCACCTGCATGGCTCACCGGGCGAGCCGCCGCGTGCACCGACGCAAAAAACATCCGCTCCCCCATGGCGGCGGAGCGGATGCGAAAAAGACAAACGAGGCGCTTGTTTAGTGGCGGCGGCGGCGGGCAGCCAAACCGGCCAGCGCCAGCAGGCTCAGCGTGGCGGTCGTCGGCTCGGGAACCGAAATATAATACTGAACGCCGATACCACTCGAGGTCGCAACAAAACGATAAGCACCCTCGGTTAGGTCTGCCTCCGCTCCGCTCAGTGTCCAAGCGGCGTTAGTGTCCTTGACCAAGTCATATTGCGTCATTGTCACGCCGTCGACCGTCGTTGTCAGCGTGGATGCCGTATAATCAACAAGTTTATTCTCGTTGGTGACATCGCGATAATAGATATTGTTCCCCAGGATGAGCCAACGCGTCTGCACCTCATCAGAAGCAGAAGCAACCTCAGCCGTCAGCGTGAGAGCCTTACCCTTTCCGAGATCGTAACCCGAAGCGTTGTTTCCCACTACAATCTGCCCCTCAGTCTTAAAATCAATGCTGGAACCGGCACACATCGTTGAAATTAACTTAGATGCTCCGCTGGTGGGGTTATAAACGGAATCGAGAACCAAGGTATTAGTGACCTCGCTGGTGCCACTGGCTGCGAATTTAAGTCCATCACCTGATGTTGCACTCCACGTAAAGTTCTTGCCAATGGTCATGTTTGTGGCACCGATAGCCCAATCACCACCCATTGAGACATTGTCGCCGATAATGAAGCTTCCCCCTTGCGCAAACACGCTCTGACTGTTGGCGGTAACGGTTGCCCCATTACCGATTTTGTAGACATCACCCTTAGAATCGCTGTCATATGCAGGCAGTGATGCGGGCGTGTTTCCCGAGGAATCCTCCCAGTTCGCAAGGGTGAACCACTGGGAATCGGTGCCTTTGCCAACCCAGGTATAAGTCTCGGCCGAGGCCACCGAACTCAGCAGCAAGGCTCCCAAAACAAATGTTTTTTTCATGATTGTATTTCTTGTTCGTTGTTTGACCGCACCCCGAGTCACCTTGCCGTCCTTGGCTCTCTCGGTGCTCTTGGTGCGGGGATTTCGCCGGCGCGACTCGGCTCCATCACCAACTTCGCCGTGG
>JBJEVL010000123.1:0-12852 GCA_051884335.1 Akkermansia sp.
CGCCCGACAACACGATCGCCGGAATGTTCACGGTGCAGGCACCGGTAATCATGGCCGGCGTGGTCTTGTCGCAACCGGTCGTCAACACGACGCCGTCGAAGAAATAGCCGTACAGGCTCTCCACCAGGCTGAGATAGGCGAGGTTACGATCGAGCGCCGCGGTCGGACGCTTGCCGGTCTCCTGGATCGGGTGGACGGGAAACTCGATCGGGATGCCGCCGGCGTCGCGGAGCAGCGTGACCAGGTCGGCAAAGTTGCTCATGTCCGGACCGACGATGACGGGGATGTGCGCGGCGATGGCTTCCACGGGGTTTTGCCCGCCGCGTGCCAAAAAGCTCTTGCCGATGACGGCGACCTGCGCCAGCGCGGTCCAGTCGCGCAGCTCACCCGTGGTGTCGGCCACGTAGCAGGCTTGCTCGGGCAGCTCCTCGGGCAGGGAACCGGCAGTGCGCAGCAAGGGGGTGAATCCGGCGGCACGCAGGTCGTTGCAGACGGCATCGCGCCGCTCGGCGTGGCGCGGGATGATGAGGGGGCAGGCGCCGACCTCGCGGATGGCGCGGGCGATGAGGGCTTCCTCGCCTGCGTGGGTGGATGCGGCGAGCACGACGGGGCGCCCTTGGCTCAGGCGGCGGAGAATGTCGCGGAATTCGCTCCGGGGTTCTTGGGGGGTGTCGCCCAGCACGTCGAACTTGATGCTGCCGATGCTGCGGATGATGTCGGGAGCGACGCCGATGCCGGCAAAGCGCCGGGTATCGCGGTCGTTTTGGGCGGCCAGAGCGGTGAGGCGCGAGAAGAGCAGGGCGGTGAGACCCCGCACGGCGGCGTAGCGCTTTTCGCTGCGGGGGGAGAGCCGGGCGTTGAGCATGAGCAGGGGCAGCCGGCGGCGGTGGCAGGCCTCGGCAAAGTTGGGCCAGAGTTCGGCTTCGATGAGCACGACGGCGCGCGGGCGGAAGCGGTCGAGGCAGCGCCCGGACAGCCCCGGCAGGTCGAGGGGGGCGTAGAGGGGGCGCACGCCGGGGATGGCGGCTTGGCGCACGACTTGATGACCCGTGGCGGTGCCGACGGCGAGCACGACGGGTTCGCTGTGGGTTTTGCGCCATTCGCGGATGAATTTGAGGGCGATGAAGCTCTCGCCCACGCTGACGGCGTGGATGTAGAGCCCGCTGCGCGGCTCTTGGTCGGCGGGGCGGCGGTAGATGCCGAAGCGTTCGAGCAGGCCGGTGCCGAAGCCGCCGCGCTTCTTCATCTTGATGAGGTAGCCCGGCAGCGAGAAGAGCAGGAAGATGGGGAAGAAGAGGTTGTAGAGGCTGAGGAAGAGGAGGCGTTTCATGAGCTGGCTACCCGGTAGAAGAGGATGGTGTTTTTGCCGTAGCTGCGCTGTTCGACGAGCTCCCAGCCTGCGAAGTTGCAGCCTGCCTCGGTGCCGATGCCGTAGCCGATTTGGGCTTCGGCGATGAAGTAGCCGCCGGGGGCGAGCAGTTCGGCGGTGCGATCGTTGAGCAGCTCGGCAATCATGTCCCGATCGCCGATGGCTTTGCAATAGGGCGGGTCGGCAAAGATGAGGTCGTAGCACCCGCGGTCGCGACGGACGAAGGCGAGGCAGTCGCTCTGCGTGATGCTGCCGCCGCGCAGCCTCGAGCGCTCGAGGTTTTGCCGCGCGGTGGCGCAGGAGGCGCGCGATTCGTCCACCATGCGCGCCGTGGCGGCACCCCGGCTGAGCGCTTCGATGCCGACGGAGCCGCTGCCGCAGAAGAGGTCGAGCACGCGGGCTCCCTGAATGAGCTCGCCGAGGATGCTGAAGAGCGCTTCGCGGACGCGATCCTGCGTAGGGCGCACGCCGCTGTCGGGAACGCGCAGCGGCATGCCTTTGGCGGCTCCGGCGATGATTCTCACGGGCGGCGGCGGGGGAGGGGGGTTCGGAATAAAAAGCGGGAGACCGCCGTTGCGCGGGCTCCCGCTCGGGAGGAAGAATCGGGGGTTACTTTTGCCCCGGGCGGCCGGCGTTGGCGGCGGCTGCTGTGTGGGGCAGGAAGATGACGTAGCCGTGGTTGGCGATGGGCGCCTTGCTGAAGGCGGAGATTTCCGAGAGGGTGTAGTAGATGTAGGCGCCTTTGCCATCGGTGGCTTTGGTGACGCGCACCTGCTCCTTGAGGATGGAGAGGCTGTCCTCCTTGGTCAGGTTCCACTCCATGCCGGTTTGGGCACCGAGCAGGTGGTTCTCGTTGGTCTGGAACTCCTTGCCCGTCATTTCGCCGTTGTTGGAGCGCCACACATGCTTGGTGGCATCATAGCTCAGCGAGCCCATGGTGATGGGCATGGTGTCGTTGTTGGAGACGCGCGTGGCGGAGAGGACGTGATAGGTGCCGTCGGCATTCTTGCGCAGGCCGATGGCGACATCGGCGGCCTTGATGAGGGTGGCTTTCTTCCATGCGGCGGCGTAGGCGTCATAGTCGGCCTTGTTGGCCCAGAGGTCGGGGGTGTATTCCGTCAGCGTCATCTCGATGGCGCGGTCGGAGATGGCCTGTTGCTTTTCCTTGGGGAGCTTGGCGAAGCGCTCCAGCACATCCTTTTGCAGGGCTGCGAATTCTTCGGAGGGGGCTACGCGAACCACGGCTCCTTGCTTCAGGGTGCCGTCAGTCGGCAGAACGGAGGTCACAAGATCAGCAGACTCTGCGCCCTGTGCCGCGGAACAGACCGCGAGGGGAGCAGCCAGCAGTGTGCAAAATAAGGCGTGCGATTTCATGGAAACGCCTGTACTCTAGCACTGTTTTTTTTCCTTGGCAAGCCGGAAATTAGGTGCTATTGTCATGCACGCTATGGGGATGCTGTCGCGCATATCGGCTTGCTTGGCGGGGGCTCTGTCTCTGGTGGCTTGCGGCAGTGTGGGTCCGGCTGAGCGCATTGCGCAGAATCCCGTGCTGTTTCAATCGCTGTCGCCGCAGCAGCAGGCATTGGTGCGGGAGGGATTGCTGTGCGAGGGGATGAGCCGTGAGGCCGTGCTGCTGGCTTGGGGTTCCCCGAGCGAAGCTCCCGTGCTGGGGCAGGAGGGTGGTCGCCGCTACGAGCGCTGGGTGTACACGAGCCTGCGTCCGGTGATGATGTCGGGCAGCGGCTACCACGTGTGGGGTTCTTACGGGTGTTGCGATGCTTGGGGCGGGACGGCCTATGTGCCCGAGGAGCGGGCTTCGGTGACGTTTGAGGAGGGTCGGGTGACGCGTTGGGAGTGCCGCCGCTGATTGCTGAGTTTTCTTATGACGGATGAACTGATGTTTCTGACGCTGGAGTCGCCGGAGCTTTCCGTGCGGCTGACGAATTGGGGCGCGCGCTTGCTTTCCGTGTGCTATCAGGGGGTGGATTGCCTGTACGGTCCCAAGACGGAGGAGGAGTTGCGGGTGGATGCCTGCTACTGCGGCAGTGTGTGCGGTCGGGTGGCCAACCGCATTGCCGGCGGGCACTTCGAGCTGGATGGGGTGAGCTATCAGCTGGCTTGCAACAATGGGGCGAATCACCTGCACGGCGGTTCGGTGGGGTTCAGCGATCGCTTGTGGCGGACGGAGCTGGCGGAACCGTCGCGGGTGGTGCTTTCGCTGGTGTCTCCGGCGGGGGAGGAACACTACCCCGGCACGGTGCGCGTGCGCGCGACGTACACGCTGGAGGGGCGTGCGCTGCGCTTGGAGCTTGCTGCTGAGACGGATGCGCCCACGCTGTTGAATTTGACCAATCATGCGTATTGGAATCTCGACGGTCGGGGTACGGTGGAGCATCACTGCCTGCAGGTGGATGCCGAGCAGATGACACCGATGGTGGCGAATATCCCCACGGGGGAGGTGGCGGCGGTGTCGGGGACGCCCTATGATTTGCGCCGTCCGGTGCTGCTGGGGGAGCGGATGGCGGCGGCGTTGCTCGGCGGCTTCGATGATAATTATGTGCTGAGCGCCGCGCCGGGTTTGCGTCGGGCGGCGCTGCTGACCAACGGGCGGCGCACGCTGCGCGTGAGCACGGATGCGCCCGGTATGCAGGTGTATACGGGGGATTACTTGCCCCTGCCGCGCGGCGGGGTGGCGCTGGAGGCTCAGTGCTATCCGGATGCGCCTCACCACGCGCATTTCCCCTCGATTGTGCTGCGACCGGGGCTGCTGAGCACGCGCACGATCGTGTGGGAGCTCGATTGAGTGCCCCCGCCGGGTGGCGGCATCGGGCAACGGCGCCGGAGCAGCCCCGGCGCAGGCAGTGTGCCGCTCGCCGGAGAGCGGCATAGAAACAAGGCTCTTCCCCTGAATGGGGGGAGAGCTTTTTTGGTCGCTGCGGGGTATTGTCCCGGGGGCGGGCACCGCATGCGAACGGGCGCTGTCGTCTTGCGCGCCCGGAGGCGCTTTGCGATGCTGGCGCCATGGCGATTCGCATGAAAGAGTGGGCGTTGGTGGCGTATCCGGGGACGGAGCTTCGGGTGCCGACATCCGGAATTGAGGGGATGAGCCGGGCTGCGGCTCAGTGGGGGCAGGGATGGGTGGGGGCGGTGACCGGCGGCACCGAGCTGGCAGCGGCGGTGCTGGGTCAGGAGGAGTCTGCGGCGAAGGAGAGCGCCGATGCCGCGCTGGACGAGGCGAATCGGCGGGTGAATACGGTGGGCGTGGTCTCGAAGATGCAGGCGCGGCTGGCGGAGGAGATGGGCGCAGCGGGCGGTTCGCCGGAAGGGGATGAGCCCGGGGATTGGCAGTCTGTATGGCAGCGGTCGGGGGCTCCCGTGGTGGCGGAGACAGCCGCGGTTCTGCCGCCGAAGTGGCGGGATGCAGCGGGGGCGATGGTGCAGCGGGCATCGCTCTTGGCGAAGAGGCGGTATGAATTAGATAGCATTGCGAATTCGCGCCATCGCTGGCAGGAGGTGTTGGAGAGCGAGGTGTCGCGTGGGGAGCCGCAGATGGCTTTGCATCAGTTGGAATTGGGGCGTGGGGTGTTTGTGCCGGAGGGGCAGATGGAGGCGCGCCGCCGCGAGGTGGAGAGCCGCTGCTGCGCGGCGCGCTGGACGCGGGCGTTGCAGGAGGCTCCCTGCGAGGCTCTGCGCGACTGGCGGCGTGAGGATGCTGTCCGCCCCGGCGGAGCTGCGCAGCTCGAGCAGGTGGAGCTGGCGGTGTCGCAGGCTCGCCGTGGTTTGCAGCGCGCCTTGGGGCAGGAGTGGACACAGCGCTTGGCCGAGGGCGGCGAGCCGACCCCGCAGGAGTTGCTGCGGGCGGAGGAGGCGGGGGTGCTGGAGGCGCCGCCTGCGGAGGGGAAGCCGTGGTCGGCGCAGGAATACGCTGCGTGGCAGCACCGCGTGGATACGCGCGAGGATGGCGAGGCGGCGGCGGATGCGCTGCGCGTGGAGATTGCCGCGCTGCGGGTGCCTGCGCCGCAGCGTCGCGCACTGCTCGGTTATTTGGAGCGCAGCGCGACCCTGCCGCCGGAGCATCGCCGCCGCGTGGGGGAGGCTTTGTGGAATGTGTACCTCTCGGGGGGCTTGGGTTGTCCGGAGGATGCTGTGCCGCAGCAGCGCTTGGCGCGGTTGCAGCAGGAGGCGCAGCAGCGCCTGACGGCGCAGAGCGATGAGGAGCTGCATGCGTGGCTGCTCGATTGCGGCTCTGCCGCATCGGGCTGGGTGTGCTACGAGACGCAACAGGCTTGAGGAATGTTTTTATGATAGCAAAACCTATTGTTGAGGCGGTGCCGCAGGATGCGCCGGAAGCGAGCGTGCAACCCGAGTTGTCGCAGCAGGCGGAACCCTTGCCTGCCGCCGGGGAAAGCGGGGCGGAGCCGCCGTCGACCGCCATCGGGTCCGAGACAACGGGCGCGGAGCCGCTGCCGACCGCCCCTGCACCCGGAGAGGCGGGTGCTGCGCCGCAGGAGCCCGCCGCGGTTTCGCTTGATACGCCTTTGAGGGCGTATTGGCAGCGCGTGCTGACGGGCGATGCGGCGAGTATTCCGGTGGAGGTGCAGCAGCGCGCCGGTGCGGCGGATGCCACGCTGTCGGGCGAGGAGCGCGAGTATCGGTTGCTCTCGGCGGTGAATCGTTCGTGGGCGGCGGATTTTTCGGGGCGACCGCGTGCGCGGGTGGCGGCGGAGTGGCCGATGTTGCGGCAGCGTCTGGCGCAGAGCCTGGGCAGCGGTGACAATGAGCCGGAGCTCTTTGCCTCGCTGTCGCAGGTGGCGCAGGATGAGCCGCGGCGGCGACAGGCGCGCGAGTTGTACACCCGAGCCTATGAGCGGGCGTTGGAGGGGGCGGAGGCCGAGCCGGAGACGGAGACGCCGGAGTCGCGCGTGGCGGCGTTGGGCTATGCCGAGGGGGCGCGCGAACGCAAGCGGATATTGCCTCTGGCGGATCGGGTGGCGCAGGCGATGGCGGCTGTGGAGGGGGTGGAAGGGGGCAAGATAACGGATATGTTCCGCTTTTACGCGCGCGTCCCCGAGCTGATGTCCGTGGTGGATACGCTGGCGGAGACGGATCCGCAGCAGCGCGCCGCTCTGTATCGTGTGGCGATGACGCGTCTGCCCGAGGGGCGTCGCGGTCGGGGGAGTTCTGCGCTGCTGCCGACCATGTGGGCAGCGGCTCAGCGCGGCTCGGCCAACCTGAACTGGGGACTCCTGCAGGGGGTGGGGCATACGGCAGCGGCGACGCTGGATCAGGCGGGGCGCTCGTTGAACGCGCCCGCGCTGAGCCGCGCGGCCGATGGTACGGATGCTCGCTTGCAGGTGTTTGAGGAGCTGCGCCGCCGCGCGCAGGGCGAGGCGTACCCCGTGCGCCTGGCGCCGGATGCTTCTCTGGCTGAGCAGATGATGGTGGATGCGGCCGAGGCAACCCCCGGAGCGGCACTGGCTTTCTGCGGTGGGGCGGGCTTCGGCCTGCTGAGTCTCTCGGGCATGGGCGAGGCGGTGGCAGCGGCGCGCGAGCGCGCCCCGGAGGGAGATCGCCGCTTGCAGACGGCGGCCGGGGTGCTGGGGGCGGCGGTGCAGGCGGGAATTTTCTGCGGCATGAGCCGCGTGGGCGGGCAGATGCTCAACCGTTCGCTGGGGGAATTTGCCCGTGCGCACGGCGCCAAGGGCTATTCGCTGGCGGCGCTTAAATCTGTGGGCTCCCTGACGGCGGAGAATGTGAAGCTGCTCATGGCAGCCAAGGCGGGGCAGACGGCCGATTTGGGCTTGCAGGAGCTGGCCGCGCGTTTGAGTGATACGGCTTCAAACATCGATTGGCAGAGCTATGGCCGCAACATGGTCGATGTGGAGCAGAATATGCGCGAGGCGGCGCGCACGCTGCCCTTTGTGCTCATCGGCTCGGGGCGGGTGGCGCTGCGCCATTTCCGCTATCCGCAGGCGATTTTGGGTGCGCAGGGCGAGGCCTTGGGCGAGTGGGGAGTGGGCGAAGCCGAGCGGCAGCGCATCCTCGCGGAGCCCGACATCAACCGCCGCGATCGCATGCTCTACGAGGCGATTCACAACAGCAAGCGCTGGAGCGGCGCGGGATTCCTGACGGAGGCGCTGCGCGCGCTCAAACTGCTGCAGACGCCCGAGTGCCGCGTGTTTGAGAAGGAGGAGACAGTGCGCGATTTCCTGCAGCTCCCGGCGGAGACGAGTCAAAAGCTCGAGCCGTTCACGCCGGCGGATATCAGCAAGCCCGAGGTGGTGGAGGAGCTGACACAGCGCTTTGCGGAGGGGCAACCCGTGACCAAAGAGACACTGCCCTACCTGCAACTGGCCGATGCCTGGCACCAGAAGGCTTTTCCGAAGGAGCTGCCGCAGGGGGTGGTGCAGACCGCTGATTTGCTGGATCCCAAATTGCGGGCGCTCGGTGATTTTACGCCGGAGACGGCGGAAGAGCGCCGCCGCGCCATCGGCGAGGTGATTCGTCTGGCGGACAGCCTGTCGTACCGCTTTTTGCTCAATACGACCTCGGTGGAGACGATGCTGTACCGCGGCAAGGATGTGCACACCACGCTGCGCGAGGGCGAGGCGCTGCGCCGCCGCTTCATCGGCAAGCTGGCTGAGGCGGTGCTGGAGCGTGTGCTGGGCACTCCGGCGGAGGGGATGACCTCGGTGGTCGGCGATTTTGTGACGCGCTACCACCTCGATCACTTCCGCTCGATGGGAGTGCACGCTTGGCAGTACCGCGCGAAGCCCAGAAACTTGGCGAGGATTTTTACGCGCGCGATGGCGCGTCGAGATCCGGTGAACCACCTCCACCCCCGGGAATTCTATGATGCCATTGAGCTGGTGCGCAATTCGCGGGCTGTGGCCGACACGCTCTGTACGCTGTTGCTGTATCATCCCGATTTCCAGACGGGTATTGCGCGCGGGATGACACCGCAGGATTCGATGGCGCACCTGCTGCACCGAGAGCTGGGCAACAGGCTCCCCGGGGATTCGTGGATGCCCAAGATCCCCGAGACCGATGCGACGGATCGCGCCGAGTATACCCGCCAAAACGAGGAGATGATGCAGCGCTACCGCTTCCTGTGCGGGGTGGAGCCCGAGCAGCGCGTCGGCGATGACGGGCAGAGCTACTGGCGCGTGCAGACTCCCGACGGCCGCTACACCCGCTGGCACAGCACGCGCGAGCAGGCGGTGAATGATTTGGCTGCGGGTATGCGCCTGCGCTTCCTGAATCTCGACCACGCGCTGATGTGCGATTATAACGCGGCGCGCGGTCCGGAAGGTTTTGATGCCAATGCTTTTTCGTTGGGGCAGGAGCGCGAATACTCCTACTTCGACCGCCTGACGGCGATGGCGACCAACGATTTGCAACAGTTGTGGCACGAGAATGTGTCGTTGACGGAACCCGGGGTGGGCATCGGCCCCCTGCGTCGGCGTGTCAAGCTGCTAAAGCACTCGGAGCGTCTGCTGATTAAGGGCAGTCCCGGTTTCTATGACCACTTGCGGATGGGGGAACTCTCCGTGAGCAATCCTTTTGCTTACTTCAAGGGGCGATTGACGGCGCACTGGTTCGATGCCCTGCAGACCGGGAGGGTGGCGCCCCGGGAGGCTATCGACTTTTTGCTGCGGCAGGGCGTGGTGACACCGAAGGAGGCGAGTTTTATCATGCGCAGCGGGGCTTGGCATCGCCGCACGGCGCCCGTGCGCGAGCATTACCGCACGGAGTCGGACTACCTCGATGCCGTGAACGAGTGGTGGCCGCGGCGCTTCTTTAGCTATTCGGCGGCGCGCGATCGACACCTGGCTGAGCACTTGGGGCGCAGTTCGATGGGTTACTTGCTCAATCATTTGCAGGAACTGCCTTTGCCGGAATCCGTGCGCGAGTGGTTCGGGCTGTCGGCCTTTGCCCGCCCGATGGTGGGGCGCGGGCTTACGCGCCGCTCGGGTCGCGTCCTCCTGGGGCGCAGCGACGCGACGATGAGCCTGCGGCGAACCCTGCGGCATACGGTGGAGGAGATGCGGGAGTTCCTCCCCTTTGCCGAGCAGTGGCGGAAGGCGGAGACTGAGGGGGAGAAACTGACGGAGGATCCCTTCTTCCCGACCCTTGTCGATGCGCTGGTGCCGAGTGAGTCGCGCCGCCTGGAGCAGAGCTGGAGTTATGCGATGTCCGGCGACCACGAGTTCCGCAATCGCGAGCCGGGGCTGTGGAATGTGCTGCGCTCCCCCGCGCAGGGCTGGTCGCGGCTGACGGAGGCGCAGCGCGAGACGCTGGCCGGGCGTTTTAACTGGCTCTGTGAGCGCGAGGGAGCGCCGGAGGATGTGATTGCCGAGCCGGATACGTCCGATGTGCCGCCGGCTCTGCAACGCTTGGATAAGGCGTTGCAGGAGCACCCGGAGTTGCGGCGCTACGATTTTTATCCCGAGGATGGGCGGCAGTTGTTGCAGCTCAACCTCCGGCCTTTGGATCTGCGCTCGGTCATGCGCCCGGAGGAGGTGACGCGGACGAAAGCGGACTACAGTCGCCCGGGGGTGCTGCAACGCGATTTCGACCTGCAACCTGTGGAGGTTCTGCCGCCCGAGCTGAGCGAGCAGCAGGGAGCGCTGCACGACCTGTCGCGCTTGCGCCGCGCAGTGATGTCGCTGCCCTATGCCGATGAGCGCGGGGTGTGGTGGAACTACGAGCTCTATTCGCAGGATTCGGGGCGTCTGCTGCCCGGTATGGATGCCTCGTGGACGATGCGCCGCCCCTTGCAGACGCTGCAGACCTTGTTCACACAGCTTTCCGAGGAGGGGGAGCCCGGTATGCAGTTCGGCGATTGTCGCTTTGCGGCACGACCGCCCCTGCCCGAGGAGGCGCTGCGCCGTACCTGCATCTACGAGTCCGAGGCGAATCCCCTGACGCATGTGCGCCTGATGCCCGGCTCGCGCAGCAGCCTCTCCGGTGATTTGCGCAGCCCCTATGTGGTGCACACCTTCGTGGGTGCCCCCCTGCAGGGCGGGCGCATGCTGCCCAACGGCGAGCAGACCCGCTTCCTGTATCAAACGCTGGATCGATTCCTGAAGCCTGATCGCCGTTTCAAGGGACACATGTTGAACTTCCACGGCATGACCATGGTGGAGGAGGCATGGAACGCGCTGATGGAGCGAACGGAGAACGAGCATAGTCTCGAGAACTCCCGCTCGGCGCTGATTCCCAACACCGAGCTGCTTATGGCGCTGGCGGAGGACTGCCGCTTCGGGCGTGTGATGGCCGGGAAAGCACCCCACGAGTACTCGGAGCCCGAGGCGCTGGCCTCGCTCTTCCTCTATGCGTTGGCGCGGCACGAATACGCCGGCGATGCCGATGCCCGGCACGAGCTGCTGACGCTGAGCGACTACCTGCACCGGAATCCCGAGAAGGCGCAGGCTGTGCGCGAGGTCTTCCACACCGCGCGCCGCACGGAAGGTGCTGACTCGCTGTGGAAATGGTCGCCCACAGCCCTCAAAGGCGCAACGAGGATTGACCACGGCTACATTCGCAAGGTGAAACCCCTGCCCGAGAACTACCGCGAGAAAGCCCCCCGCAAGATGTTGCGCCCGGGTTGGAATCCCGAGCCGCAGGAGTCGGAGAAGCAGAAGCAGAAGCAGAAGTACGAGCCCGAGCCGGGAGATGAGGATCTGCTCCCCGAGCAGTTGATGCTCAAGCGCTTGTGGAAGAAGTACATCGGAACGGAGTGGAAGCCGGCCAGAGATGAAGAAGGTGATGAATAAGACGACCGCCCTTGCCGGCTTCGGGCAGCTTGACAATCCCCTGTGGCGCTTGCAGCACCTCTACTGGATCGAGACGAAGAGCGGGCAGATGCAGCGCTTTGCGCCCAACGCGGCGCAGCTGCGCCTGCATCGCGGGCTCTGGAGCCGCAATGCCGTGCTCAAGGCGCGCCAGCTGGGCATCTCCACCTATGTGGCGCTGCTGATGCTCGACCGCTGCCTCTTCACGCCCAACTACCACGCGGGCATCATCGACAAGACCCTGCCCGACGCCGAGATGAAGCTCGACAAGGTGCGCTTTGCCTGGGAACACTTGGACTACGCGCCGCCCGGCTGCGACGCGGCGCAGCAGGCGCTCGCCTACCTCGGCGGCATCATCAAGCAGCGCAGCGGCTGCCTGCGCAAGCAGGAGTGGCACCCCGTGACCGATGCCCGCACACGCTTGGGCTTCGCCAACGGCAGCGACATCCGCCTGGGCACCACCCTGCGCGGCGGAACCCTGCAGCTCCTGCATGTCTCAGAGCTGGCGCACACCTCGGTGCACGCCCCGTGGCGCGCCCGCGAGATCCGCACCGGCGCGATCAATACCGTCCCGGCAGATGGGCTCATCATCCTCGAAAGCACTCACGAGGGCGGGCGCTACGGCGTCAACTACGAGATGACCGTGCAGGCCATGGAAAACAACGCCAAGGCCGAACTCTCGCCGCTGGACTTCCGCTTCTTCTTTTTCAGCTGGGTCGACAACCCGGACTACGCGCTGCCGGGCAGCGCCGGGTGGAGCGATGCGCTGGGCGCCTACTTTGAAAAGCTGGAGACGGAGCAGGGGATTCGACTGAGCCACGCGCAAAAGCTCTGGTACGCCCGCATGGAGCGCACCATGGGCGCCGCCATGCGCCAGGAATACCCCACCACCCCCGACGAGGCCTTCTCCACCGGGAACGACGGCGCGATCTACGGCAGCCAAATCGCCCTGCTGCGCGAGCAGGGGCGCGTGGGCTGCGCGTTTGAGTGTCGGGACGATGCGCCGCTCTACACCGCCTGGGATCTCGGCATGAGCGACCACACCGCCATCTGGCTGGTGCAGCCCCGCGGCGGGCAAATTTACTGGCTCGACCACTACGCCGCCAACCAGCTCCCGCTGGAGCACTACGCGGGCATCGTCCGCGGCTGGGAGAGCCGCTACGGGCGCATCGCCGCCCATCTCCTGCCGCACGATGCCGCCCACCGCGACCCGCACGGGCAGTCCTATGTCGAGAGCCTGGCGCAGGCGGGCATCTGCGCCGTGCGCGTGGTGCCGCGCACTCCCGATGTGTGGCGCGGCATCAACGCCCTGCGCGGGCTGCTGGAGCGCAGCTGGTTCCACCGCCGCACCCTGCTGCCGCGCACCAACCTGCGCGGCGAGCAGGAGCCCGGCGGACTCACCTGCCTGGAGATGTACCGCTGCGCCCCCGCCGGCAGCGGCGGCGCGCTGCGCGACACCCCGCTGCACGATGCCGCCTCGCACAGCGCGGATGCCGCCCGCATGTTTGCCGAGGCGCTGACGCACGGCTTGGTCGCCCCCCTGCCGCCGCACAGCCTCCGCCCGCGCCGCGCTACGATGTGAGCCGCGCCGGGCAGGGGGAGCCATGTCCGCCCGCGCCGCCGCCTTTTTGCGCGGCGGCGCGCGTTTACCGCTTGTCAGGCGCAGCGCCGTGCGCTAGAATGCAC
>JBJEVL010000124.1:0-2878 GCA_051884335.1 Akkermansia sp.
CTCCCGCCCTTGGCAAGTAACTTTCCCCGTTCTCGGGGGAGAGAATGTCAGAATTCTGTCGGAAATTCGGGTGGAAAGGCGGGTGTATCGAGTTCCATGCGGCGGTTGAGGATTTCGACGGCCGCCGCCTGGTCGATGATGGGGCGAAACTGCCTGCTCTTTTTGCCGGCGGCGTGCAGCTTTTCCTGCGCGGTGGCGGTGCTGAGGAATTCGTCCTGAAATTCAAGGGGCAGCTCGGGCAGAGCGGCGTGCAGCGCCGCGGCAAAGCGGCGCACCTTGGCGCAGGCGCTGCCCTCGCTGCCGTCGAGTCGCAGCGGCAGCCCCACGACGAGGGTGCGGATGCCGCGCTGCCGCACCAGCTCCCCGATGCGGGCAATCGGCTCGGTTTTGGCGCGGTCGATGCTCTCCACCGGGTGCGCCAGAATGCCGCAGGGATCGCTGGCTGCAATGCCGATGCGGGCTTCGCCGTAGTCGATGGCGAGGGCGGGGTGTTGCATGGCTCGTGCGGCGTTCAGGTGAGTTCGGGCGGGAGTTTGCCCACTATTTTGCGGATGGCGTCGGCCTGCTCGCGGCGGCAGATGAGCAGGGCATCGTCCGTGTCCACCACGATGAGGTCGCTCACGCCCACGAGCGCCACGCGCTTGCCGCTGACCGAGTAGACGATGTTGTCGCTCGCGGCCTCGCAGCTCAGCGGGGTGTTGGCGGCGTTGCCCTCCCGGCGGGGCAGGTAGCTGCCCACGGAAATCCACGAGCCGACATCATCCCAGTCGAAAGCGGCCTCCAGATTGAGCACGCGCTGCGCTTTTTCCATGAGGGCATAGTCGATGGAAATGGGGGTGAGCTCGGCAAAAGGTTCGGCGAATGCGGCGCGGGGTTCGCTGCTTTGGCAGAGGTGCGTCACAAACTGCGCCAGCTCGGGAGCGTGGGCGGCGAGCTCGCGGCGCACATGCGCTACGTTCCAAACGAACATCCCGGCGTTCCACACAAAGTTGCCCTGCGCCAGATAATGCGCCGCCAGCGCGGCATCGGGCTTCTCGCAGAAGCGCGCCACCTCGTAGCAGGGGCTGCTGAGGGCGGCATCCTCCAGCCGCGCGGCGCGCTCGATGTAGCCGTAGGCGGGGCAGGGCCAGGTGGGTTTGATGCCGATGGTAATCAGCGCCGGCTCCCGCTCCGCCAGCGCAAGGGCTTCGCGCGCCTGGCGGCAGAAAGCCTCGTTGTCGCGGATGAGGGCATCGCTGGGCAGCACCATCATGTCGGCGTGGGGACAGCGTGCGGCGATGAGCCCGATACCCAGCGCCACGGCGGGCGCGGTGTCGCGCCGCAGGGGCTCGGCCACGATGTTCTCGGGGGGCAGCTCGGCGGCTTGGCGGCGCACCTCGGCCTCCTGCAGTCGGTTGGTGAGGATGATGATGTTCTCGGCGGGCAGCACGCGCTTGACGCGCTCCAGAGTTTGGCGCAGCAGCGTGCCGTCGCCGAAGAGATCGAGCAGCTGCTTGGGATGCGTGTTGCGCGAGAGCGGCCAAAAGCGCGTGCCGCTGCCTCCCGCCAGTATGAGGGCGTAGTGATCAGACATCGCGGGCACAGTATACGCAGGCGGCGGCGGCGGGTCAAGCGCGTGTCGCCGCCTGCGGCAAAAAACGCCCCCCTGCCGGGGCAAGCACGCGAGAACGCGCACGACAAAAAACGCGCGCCACCCCTCGGGGAAGCGCGCGATGATGTTGTGTCCGGCTGCCGGTATCACCAGCTGGGCTTGTAATCGGGAATCTTGGGGCCGCTGCCGGGGCAGTCGCTCGGCACGCGGTACTGCTGCCGCAGCTGCTCATAGACCGCCCGCAGCTGCTCCACGACGGGGGCGTACTGCGGATCCTGCGCCACATTGCGCATTTGCTTGGGGTCGGCCTCGTTGTCGATCAGCATCCACTCGTTGGACGGCTCGCGCACACCGCTCTTGCGCTCCTCGGGCGTGGCGGTCCAGATGTGGGCGAAGGTGTAGCGCGCGGTGCGCAGCCCGTCGTGGCGCGGGGCGTTGTGTTCGCCCGGCTGCTCGTAGAACGCATAGTAGAGCGGGCGGTCGCGGAAGGCGGGGGCATCACCCGTGGCAAACAGGGGGGTGAGGGACACGCCGTCGAAGGTCCTGACCCGCTCGGGCGTGGCGGCGCCGGCCACATCGAGAATCGTGGGCGCGTAGTCGATGTTCTGCACCATGGCCTGCGAGCGCACTCCGGCGGCAATGTGTCCCGGCCAGCGCATGATGAGGGGCATGCGGAAGCTGTGCTCGAAGATGAGGCGCTTGTCGTACAGACCGTGGTCGCCGAGGTAGAAGCCCTGATCGCCCACATAGATGACCAGCGTGTTCTTGGAGAGATCATGCTTGTCGAGATACTCGGTCAGCGTGGCGATGGATTCGTCCACCGCCATCACGGTGCCGAGGTAGTCCTCCATGTACCAGCGCCAGCGGCGCAGCGCCATGTCGTCAATGGTCTGAATCTTGCCCGCGCGGAATTCCTCCACAAAGGCACGGGTGCGCTCGTTGTAGAAGTTTTCGTAAATCTCGCGCAGCCCGGGCTCCATCCACTTGAGATCCCAACCGTAGTTGGTGGCGGGTGCAAACTTGGGCTGATGCTTGGCGAGGTCGAAATCGGCGGGGATTCCATCCTTGAAGCCCCCCGCCTTGATCATGGAGGCAAGGGTGCCCTTGGGGACAATCTCCTTCATCACATCGAAGGGAATCTGATCCTGCATCAGGTGGTTATCATTCCAGTTGCACAGGTCGCGGGCAATGGACTGGCGGTTGAGCTTGAAGAAAGCGGGGCGCCCCGAGAAATCATCCGTCAGCGTGTCGGGGGGCGTCATCTTGGCCACCAGCGCGCGCACCGTT
>JBJEVL010000125.1:0-2852 GCA_051884335.1 Akkermansia sp.
GTGCCTGTCTAGTGCCCGCTGAAGCCCGCCCCGAGGCGGAGCCCCGCCCGGTGCTGCCGGAGGCGGGCGTGCGGAGCGATGCTTTGGCTGTGCAGCTCTTTGCCGACCTGGCGCAGAGCGAGCCCGGCAATGTGGTGTTCTCCCCGGCATCGCTGGAGAAGGTGCTGCGCCTGCTGCAGCGCGGGGCGCAGGGCGAGACGCGCGCGGTCTTCGACGCCCTGCCCATGGGGCGCGAGGGGGTGCCCTCGGCGATGCAGGTGCGCTCGGCGGATGCGCTGTTTGCGGACGAGACCTTTGAGCTGCGGATGAGCGCCGAGCAGGTTATGCGCGTGTCCTTTGCCGAGCGTCCCGGGGAAGCGGTGAACGCGATCAACGCTTGGTGCAGCGAGCAGACGGAGGGGCGCATCCCCACGGTGCTCACCCGGGCGGATGTGTCGGCGGACACGGCGCTGATCGCGGCGAATGCCGTCTATCTGCGCGAGCAGTGGCTGCACCCCTTTGAGCCCGATGCCACGCGGCAGGGCGTGCCCTTTGCACTGCCCGGCGGCGGCACGGCAGAGGTGGACATGATGAGCCGCACCGATGTGTTCCGCTATGCCGAGGGGGCGGATTGGCAGGCGGTGGCCTTGTTCTACCGCACGGATGGGCGCAGCGGCGAGCCGGGTTGCTGGATCGGCATCCTGCCCAAGGGTGCGGCGCGCCCCTTTGCGCAGAAGATGACGGCGGAGCAGTTTTCGGCGATCCGCGCGGCGCTGGCGGCAGCGCCCCTGCGGCGCGTGCGGGTGGATCTGCCCAAGATCAGCGTGCATACGCCCACCTTCTCGCTGCGGGATGCGCTCTGCGCGGCGGGATTGAAGGCGGCGTTCGCCCCGGAGGCGGATTATTCGGGCATCGGTCGCTCGCCGCGGGGGCGGCTGAGCCTGTCGAATGTGATGCAGCGCTGCATGGTGGAGCTGTCGGAGAAGGAGACGGTGGCGGCGGCGGTGACGATGGCGGTGATGAACTGTTGCGCCATGAGACCGGAGCCGATGCCGCACATTCGCTTCGACCGCCCGTTTCTTTGGGCGATCGGCGATCTGACGACGGAGGCACCGCCGTACTTCCTCGGCTTGTTTGAGCGCCCGGAGTGAGCTTTTCCCTTGACTCCGGGGGCGGAGAGGAAGATACTACGCCTATGAGCGCGATTCCTTGGGTTGTCATGGCGGCGGCATCGGTGGCTGTCGATTATCTGAACCCGCTCCCGATGCCGGGTGAACCGGGATACACCCCCGCTCCCCGGCACCACTTCCGCGTGATGTTCGAGAATGATTCGGCAGCGGGTACCGATGAAAGTTACACCCACGGCACGCGCTTGGATTATGCTCAGGATTGGGACGAGCACAACAGCTGGGGGCTCAGCCTGACGCAGAATATCTACACCCCCACCACGCACTCGCACGCCTGCGTTCCGGGCGAGCACCCCTACGCGGGCTATTTGGCGCTGGGTGCGGCCTACCTGCGCCGCGGCGATTGGGTGGGTTGCTCGACGGAGTTGCAGCTGGGGACGACGGGCAACCCGTCCTTCGCGCGCTATTCGCAGGATGCCGTTCACCGCGCCAGTGGGATGACGCGCTGGGAGGGATGGTCGTACCAAGTGCCGGCGGAGGCGACGGTGCAGCTTTCGTCGCGGCAGGATTACCGCCTGGCCTTCATGGAGTGTCAAAGCGGCCTGTGGCAGAGCGATGCGCGCCTGTTCACCCGCGAGAACGTGGGGACGGTGGATATGTCCGGCGGCGCGGGCATCGTGCTGCGCTGGGGGCACAATCTGCCGGAGAGCATGGCGGTCAACGGCAACCACGCCGCCGATTTCGGGCGGGGGCTGCTCCGTGTCCCGGGCTACAATCCGGAGGAAATGTCCTATTTCCTTGTGGGGTCGCTGTACGGCGCCTATGTGGCGCGCGACATCACGATTGACGGCGGTGTTTTCCACAGTTTCAAGCACAAAACCTGCAGCCGCAAGCCCTGGCAGTTCGAGGGGCAGCTGGGGCTGGGTGTGGTGCGCCACGGGGTGGATTATTTCGCAGGGATGGTGTGCCACTCGCGCACTTACCGCACCGAGGATAAGAATCACGTGTACGGCAGCTTTGCCATAACCCTGCATTGGTGATGACTCGGTGGCTGATGCGCTGGTCGGTGGGGCTGCTCTGCCTCTTTTTTGCCGTGAGCGGGGTGCTGATTGCCGCGCAGTTCGGCGCGGAGGCGTGGGGATTTGCCCGTGTGGGCGGCGTGATGCTTTGGGCGGCTCTGGCCATGGGCTGCACGGCGGCTGTGGGGGTGATCTTCACGCTGGTGTTCGGCTACCTGAGCACGCGGATTTTTTCGCGCGCGCAATGGTGTGCCGCGGGCGTGGTTGCCTTGGCGCTGGCGGCGGCCGCTTGGGGCTGGAATCGCCTGGCCTCCCGTGATTTGCCGCTGGTGATGCCCATTGACGGCTGCACGGAGGTGTACGAGCTGGTGGGCAGCGAGGTGGGCGAGCTGATTCCTCTGGGTTTTTCCTTCGTGGCCGATGCGGCAGAGGGGCAGGGGCTGCGGGCGCGGGTGCTGAGCTCCTACCGCGGGCGGACGGAGCAGCGCGTGCTGCACCTGCTGCCCGATGAGCCGCAGCGCAGCAAGGGCTGGGAGCTTTGCTTCCGCCGCGTGGCGCTGTACAACGGGGTGCCGCATGCCGAGCTGCGCGTCATCCGCAAGCCGGGGCATTACCTCCTGCTCGGCGGGGCACTGGGCGCCCTCGGCTGCCTGATGGCGCTGCTCCTCGGCGCGGGACGGCGGGATACCTGACGCGCGGTTCGCTCCGCCCCCCATCACAGGGCGGG
>JBJEVL010000126.1:0-2829 GCA_051884335.1 Akkermansia sp.
ACCGCCCCCGCCGTCACGCATGAGCATGCGGCCGCGACGCCCCCGAAATCCGCAAGTGCGCCGAAACCCGCCGTAGCCTCGGCGGGTAAGAAGAGCGGCAGCAAGACCTCCGCCAAGACGGCCGCGACGAAGAAGCCCAAGGGCGAGCGCGTGGACAAGCCCACCCTCGTGGTCTACAAGGTGCGCCCGGGCGACAACCTTTCCGACATCGCCAAGCGCAGCCACACCACCGTGGCGCAAATCAAGAAGGACTCGGGCATCAAGAGCGATGTCATCCACCCGGGGCAGATTATCAAGGTGCGCTTCACTCCCAAGGGCTATAAGGCTCCGGCCAAGGGCAGTGCAGAGGCTCCGAAGGCCGGCAGCTACACCGTGCGCAGCGGCGACACCATCTCCGGCATCGCCAAGAAACACGGCGTGAGCGCCGCCGCCCTCCTGGCCGCCAATGGGATGACGGCCAAGGATGCCGCCAAGATTCGCCCCGGCCGCAAGCTCAACATCCCCGCTGCGGGCAGTAGCGCCAAGGCCGGCACCAAGGCCGGCAGCGCGAAGAGCAGCAAGAAAAAGACCAAACGCTGATGCTCCGAACTCCCCGCCCGTCGCAGGCACTGCCGCGGGCGGGGAAGGAGACTCCCCCCCCCCTGCCATGCGCTGTTCCTCCCTCCTGCTCCTGTCCTCCCCGGCGGTCGTGCTGCTCGGCCTGAGCAGCTGCCGCATCGCGAACGGTCGCATGGACTTTTCGCCCGTGGAGGAACGACTCAGCGAGGTGCGCAGCGATGACGTCGTGGTTGACCGCGGCACCGGCAACATCTCTTCCGCCCCCCTGATTCCGGCGGCGCCCGCTCCGGCACCGCCGCTTGCAAGCGCCCCCGCAGCGGCGTCGCCCGCGAGCGCTCCCGCAGCGCCTGCACCCGCACCCGTGGCGCGGGCAGCAAGCGCCCCGGCAGCTTCTGCCCCTGCGGCACCGGCGCCCGCCGTTCGCAAGCCGAGCCCTCCCGCAGCGGCTTCCGGTTCGTACACTGTGCGCGCGGGCGACACCCTCTACGCCATTGCCCGCCGCCACGCCTGCAGCCCCGACGCCCTGATCCGCGCCAACGCGCTGGATCCCGCAAAACCCCTGCGCATCGGGCAGCAGCTCCGCCTCCCCGCCGGCGGTCGCGCGGCTGTGGCTCAGGCGCCCGCCCGTCCCGCCCCCGCCCGCTCCGCAGCTCCGCCGCATGCGGGTCGCACCCACACCGTGCAGTCAGGTGACACCCTCAACCGTATCGCCAAGCACTACGGTCTCACCCCCGCTGCCCTCATGCAAGCCAACCGCATCTCCCCCGCCGATGCGCATCGCCTGCGCATCGGCACCATCCTCACCATCCCTGCCAAATGAACACGCATCGCTTCCTCTCCCTCGCCGCCTGTGCGGCCCTGCTGGCCTCCTGCAGCCAGACCTACCCCTCCTCGCGCATCAACCCCCGCGCGCACGAAGTCATCGACACCGCCGAAGAAGTGACCCCCCTGCAGCAGTATGTGCCGCAGACCGTCGTCAACCCGCTGGACATCCCGAACAAAAATCTGCCCGGCTACACCAACCCCTACCCCGTCGGCACCTACGAGCACTTTGTCGCCCAGCCCGAATACCCCACCACCATGGCCTCGTGGTGCAACGAAAACCTGCTCAAGCAGCTGACCGCCTCCAACTCCAAAATCGTCATCTGCATCCCGCAGCAGCGCTGCCGCGTCTATGTCAACGGCAAGGTTGCCTACGACTGGCCCGTCTCCACCGGCACCAACGGCCACGAGACACCCACGGGCGTTTTCCGCGTGCTGCAAAAAGAGCCCGATCACAAATCTAATCGTTACGGAAAATACGTGAGCGCCTCCGGCAAGACCCTCAACGGCAACGCTGACCTCAACAAGGGCGACCAGCCCGAGGGAGCCACCTTCCAAGCCGCGTCCATGCCCTACTGGAACCGCCTTACCTGGGACGGCGTCGGCATCCACGCCGGTAAAGTCGTGCCCGGCAAGCGCCTCTCGCACGGCTGCATCCGCAGTCCCCACGATGTCGCTAAAAAGTTCTACGAGTACAGCGTCATGAACATGCCCGCCTACATTACCCGCGCGGTGGAGGACTACGCGCGCGGCGGCTATGTGCGCCCCATCGATGTGAAATACCGCCCCACGCCCGGCAACGACTACACCGACATGGCCCCCATCAAGCGCACCACGCCCATCCGCGCGACGGCGACCCAGGGCTGAGTGCGCGCCCCGCTCATGAGCATCCGTCCCCGCAGCCTGCGCCCCGTCAACGCGCGACTCTACCTCGGTTTCGTCCTCATCATCTGGGCGGCGGCGGGCTATGTGCTGTGCGTGCGCGACAGCCTGCCGCAGCAGCTCACGGCGGCGGGCGCCGCGCTGGTGTCTCTGATTTGGGGCGGCTACTACCTGCGCCTGCGCTATCGGGTGGATGCGCAGGGCATCACCCGCCGCGGGCTGTGGCGGAGCGAATACCTCCCCTGGCAGGGCAGTGAGCTGCGCCTGCGCCGCCACCGGCAGGGACCCGAAATCGCCGGCACCGAGCTCACCCTGAGCCGGGGCGGGCAGAGCCTTTGCCTGAGCAGCGAGCTGCTCGACCCTGATGAGCTCGAAACCCTCATCGCCGACCTGCGCGCCGCAGGTCTGCTCGCTGTCGTATAGCATCCGAGCCCCTCGTTCCCTGATGCTCAGTCCCCTCGCGGGGGAGGAATGGCATCCCCCCCCTCGGTCGGGGCTACTGCGCCGACAGCTACAGCATTGGCAATGCTGTAGCAAGGGAAAAAAGTGCGGCAGTAAAAAAAATCA
>JBJEVL010000127.1:0-2824 GCA_051884335.1 Akkermansia sp.
TGCTCAGGTCGATCACCCGGGAAAATGTGTCCGGTCCGCCGGTGCCGGGGGTCACGGTCTTGACATCCGATCCGGCGGGCAGCACGCCTGCGGCGTTGCTCACGCACTGCATCGCGAATTTGATGTACTCTTGCCGCATGGCATCGTCTACCCCGTTGGGCATGATGGCGAACACCGGCGGCGTGCCGTAGCGACCGTTGTAGACAAGCCACTGGGCTTTGGCATTCTTGCGGTCGAGGCACAGCATCATGGCGGGTTGGTCAATCGGGCGGGGGCATACGCGGCTGATGATGCTGGCCGGGTCGACCGGCAGCGGCACGCCGCGGGTCAGTCCGTAGGTAGCGGCGGGATTCCACTGCCACGCGCCTGCATAGCCATCTCGCGCCCAATTCCAATTGTCCGTCACGTTCAGGCGCAGCGCGCCGTCCTCCGTCTCCAACAGCTGGAGGTGGCGGTAGTGGCGGAAACTCGCTTGCGCCAGTGCTTCGATGCCTTCGTCAAGATTTTCTACGGCGTTGGCAAAATCCTGCACGGTTCGGAGCTGCGCCTCGGCAAGCAGATCCTCGGCATCTGACAAGCCGTCTTTCTTGCGGATGTTCCAGGGAATACGATTCAGCGCGCCCAGCCGGCGCTCCACACAGGTGGCCAAAATCGAGTCCGCAGGCTCCAATTGTTCCCACAGCCACTGGATCTGTGCGTAGGCTCCGCGCGTGGCTTCATTCTGCGCTCGGCGCACGACATCCACGCTGAGAAAATCCAGCGGGTTGGTGTGGTCCAGCCATCGGTCGCGGTCGCGGGCAACATCCTGCAAGTCAACCGTGGAAAAATTCCATGGGTGGCTGTCGCTTGCTTTCCTCTTGTTCCTACTCATGTCTTAAAAGGGGCGGTTCAGTATTTCACGCGCGGGCTGCGGCATCTCCCAGGCGCTCGCGCGATCTACCGGGATGGGCAGATCGGTGCAAACGGCATCGGCTGCCGCGCGCCACGCCAAAGCCAAGGCGGTGCAGCGGTCGCTGTGCCCCTCGGCGGTGTGGGGGGCGCTGTAGGTGTATTCCCCGTTTTTAACGAGCTGCTGCATGCTGTGCAGGTCTTCGCGGATGTCGTCACCGGCGGGGATGCGCACCCGCACCGGTGCCTCAAAGGCGCGGCGCAGCTTCGGGAAAATATCGCGCTTGAATGCCACCGTGAAGGTGCAGAGCTCAATCTTGCCGAACTCATGCTTGCCCGGGTTCCATTGCCCGAACTCCTGCACCAGATGGTCGCCCATGCCGATGCCGGGGCCGGTGTAGTCAAAGCACACACGCCGCGCCACGCGGATGCGGCTGCGCAGGATCTCCTCCTGTTCGGGGGTGGGGCAGTTTTTGAGCACCAGCACTTCGCGGGTGGAGCACACATCGCCCACGCGCTCCAGCATCCAGCAAACGGTGGGGTCATTCGTACGCCCAAAGTCAATGCCCAGGCGGATGTCCCGCCCGCTGCCGGGGGCGGAAGACAAAAACTCAGGCGAGGCCACGCCGGTGGCCTCCGCTGTGGTGGCGGCGGCGATGAGCTCATAGCTCAGCAGCTCGCTGGTGTCATCCAGGAATTCACAGTCCAGCTCCTGCGCCTGGGCAACGGCATCGTCCATCAGGTCGGCAAGCTCTTGGTAGTCTGTGGTCAGCCCTTCGGCGATGGCACTTTTCAGCGGGACCAGATGACGGCTCCAGGTGCCTTTGGTCTCGCCCTGCATGATGCGGTAAAATCGGATCCCGCGCACGCCGCGCCCGTTGGGGGTGCTGGTAATCATCACCGATTTTTTGCCGCCGCGCATGCTGTTGGTGATGGTGGGCAAGATGGCTTTCCAGGTCTCTTGCGGCTGTTCAAAGAAAGCGAACTCATCCAGCCAAATGTCACCGGAAAAACCGCGCACCGTGCTGGGTTTGCCCGGAACCGCAATGCAGCGGCTGCCGTTTTTGAGCTTGATGCTCTTGGCGAACAAATCGCTGTCGATGTCGCGCAGGTCCTCCAGGTCATCCGACCACGCCACCGAAAACGCGCGCAGCCACTCCTTCACCTTGTCGAGCGATTCCGCGCTCTGGCGACCGGAGGGAGCGGCAATCACCACGTTGAGCCCTGGAATCGCTATCATGCGCCCGGCCACACGGCAGGCCACGGAAAAGCTCTTGCCGGTCTGTCGCGCAAAGCACGCCGCCACAAAGCGGCTCTTATCGAACACAAGGCGCTTTTGGTACGGCAGCAGCAGGTCAAGCGGGTTCGTGGGTTCCGCGCCGGTCACCTCTTCCTCCGGCGCAAATGCAGCTGCCACAGCCTCCGCCGGGGCGGGGGCTTGCGCCTTCGCGTTCCCCGCGCGGCGCTCTCCTGCGCGGCGGGTCTCAATGGCGGCGGCTGTGGCGTTGTGCTGCATTTTCTCTCTTCCCATGCTCCGGGCTGCCTCTCAATTCAGCCCGAAAATTTCTTTAATCTTCCGCATGCGCTCTTCCGCGCTCTGTGTTTTGTCTCCGGCCACGTGACAGGCCTCATCTGCACGGCGGGCTTTTTGCTCCAGCAGCTGTAGCTTGCGCTCGCTTTGCGCGGTGGCGCAGCCCTCATTCATGAGCTTGTAAAACTTGGCCAGCATCTCGGGGTCGGCGGCGGGGTCAGTGCTCAGCTCGAACACCCGCTGCGCCACGGCGCGGTGGGCAGCATCCGTCACGCTCTCGCCCTCCACCTTGTTGAGCACGGCTGCCACGGTGGCCATGCGCTTCCATTTGCAGGGCAGCACATGCAGCCGGTAGTGCTCGCTGATGCTTTGCAGGGACACGCTCACGCCGCGCGCGGCCAGCCA
>JBJEVL010000128.1:0-2821 GCA_051884335.1 Akkermansia sp.
GGCAGCATCTGCCACAGGATGGAAAGCTGCTCGCCCGCATCGAGCCGCATCTGCAGCCAAGCGACCGCGCCGTAGGAGAGCCCCGCCAGCACAATGCCCGAGCCCATGCGCCGCAGGGGGCGGCTCCAGCTGCCCATGCGGGGGTAGAGCAGCAGGGTGACGGCAGGCACCAGCAGCATGACCAGCAAGGGATTGAAGCTCTGCATCTCCTCGGCGCCGAAGCGCAGTCCCGTGGCGCCGAGCACGAGGGGGCGCATCTGCTCGCCCTGAATCACCCAGCTGCTCATGGTCTGGTCATAGAGGCTCCAGAAAGGAATAATCATCGCAAAGACCGTGAGCACGCGCAGGAGATTGCGCGCGGCGCGTCGCTGCTCGGGGGAGAAACGTGCGGCGCAGGCGGCGTGTCCTGCGAAAAGGCGGGTGCCCAGCAGCCCCGCCAGCCCGCCCGTGTGCAGGGCGGCTGCCAGTCGCAGCCCGGCGGCGGTGATGGCAGCCAGGCAGAGCAGGAGGGTGATCAGCCCGCAAAGCGAGGCGCCGACAGCACTCGCTCCGAGGAGGCTCGCCAGCTGCTCAGCCCCCTGTTGGCTGCAACGCAGGGCACCCACCACCAGGGGGGCGATGACGATGAATGCGGCGATGCGCAGGGCGGTGGCATCCGTGCGCTCCAGAGCCACCCCGCCGAAGCGCGCGCGAGCGGCGCGCGTGCCGCGCAGCAGGCGGTAGCAGAGGATGCGCGCAAAGTCCGGCTGCGTGGGCGGGCGGTGGAGGTAGTGGCGCCGCCCGCACCAAAAGACCAGCGTCGCCAGCGCCATGAAGAGCCCCGGGATGCCGAACGCCCAGCTGTAGCCCCAGCTCTGCCGCACCCAGGGAATGACGAGGAAGGAGAAGAAACTGCCGAGGTTGATGGACCAGTAGAACGCGGCGTACACGCGCGTCATGGTGCGGCTGTCGCCCTCCTGCGCCACCTGATCGCCGACGAAGGCGGAGACGCAGGGCTTGATGCCGCCCGCGCCCAGCGCAATGATGAACAGGCCGATGAAGAGAATCATCTTGCGCGTCTCCAAATCGCCCGCCCAGTCGGCGGTGGCGAGCACGCCGTGCCCGAGGCAGTAGAAGAGCGAGATGTAGAGGATGGTCTTGTATCGCCCGAGGAAGCGGTCGGCAATCCACGCCCCCAGCAGCGGCAGGATGTAGATGGCGGCGTTGAAGAGGTGCGCCACCGCGACGGCCTCGCTCTCGCTCATGAGCAGCAGGTTGGTCATGTAGAGCGTCAGGATGCTGCGCATTCCGTAAAAGCTGAAGCGCTCGCAGGCTTCGTTGCCGACAATGTATTTGGTCTGGGGGGGCAGGGGCATGGCGGGGGGAAGGAACAAAAAGGGCGCCGGGGAACCGGCGCCCGTGGAAGTGGAGAAATCAGCGGTTGAGCTTGATGTGCTCCGAGAGCTGCACCTTGTAGCGCAGGTAGGCATCGTGCAGCCACTGTTGCAGGGTCATCTCGGACAGCTGCGCGTTCTGCATGGGGATGAGGTTAAAGACCTTGGCGGCGTTGTACTCGGCCGAATCGACCACCGTGCGCCCCGTTACGGCGGTGATGCGGGCACCCGAATCCTTGAGAACAAGGGGCGCCAGCTTGCCGCTCGGTACGCTCAGCAGCGCCTGCGGGTCGGTGCCCTCGGGCAGCTCGGACGCATCGCCGATTCCGGCGGGTCCGAAGTCCGTCACCGTGGCGCCTGCCGCTGCGGCGAGATTCATGGCGGCCTCCACACCGCCCTCGGGCAGGGCAGCCTCCATCTTGCCGAAGAGCTCCTGCGCAGCCAGCTCCAGCGCGCGCCCTGCGCGCTCGCGGTTCAGGTCGGCCAGCGCGGCCTCGCGCGCCTCCTCAAAGGGCAGCACGGTGGGCGCCTCGATGGCCTCGACGCGCAGGAATACCAGCTTGCCGTCCTTGGTGGGGAAGTAGCCGCGCACCTGCGTGATGGTCGCCAAATCGTCGACCGTGCCTGCCTGCTCTGCGGCCTGATACGCCTCGACGCTCGGGGCGCTTTCCACCTCGTTGAAGGCGATGTCGCCCAGCGTGGTGGTCTGCCCGTTGTGCTCCACCTGCGTTTGCAGCGCCTCGGGAGCGGCGGCGCGGGTGCTGAGCGGCAGGGTGACGTGCGAGCTGCCTTCGGGTGTCAGATAGGTGAAAGGCTCATTCTCCGGGTTCTCGGCAGCAGTGGCCAGCAGGCGGTCAAAGCCCTTGCCGTTGGCCTGCGAAAGATCCTGCATGATGTTGTCGGCCGTGCTCATGAGCGACTCGATGTTCGAGCCCTCGCCCGGGCAAAGGGTGTAGACGGAGACGATGCGGCGCTCGGCCGTGCGGTAGTTGTCCTTGTGCTCCTCCCACCAGGCGCGCAGCTCCTCCTCCGTGGGGGCGGCGGGGGCGGGAGCCGCCTCGGCGGGCAGCCAAGCCGTTTTGCCGCTGAGGCGCTGGGTGAGCATGTCCACCAGGTCCGAGATACTCTGCGTCTGGAAATGCAGCCCGTCCGTCAGCAGCTGCTCGAGAGCCTCTGTCACCATCATGTCGGCAATCACGCTGCGGAACGCCGCCTCCTGCGCGTTGTTGCTCACGCCGTTCACATAGCCCGTCAGGCGGCGGTAGAGCGCCTGGTCAAAGCTGCCGTCGGACGCGATGAAGGCGGGCATGCGGCGCAGGTAGAGGTCAATCTGCTCCTTGGTGGGTGCCATGCCCAGCGCGGCGGACTCCTCGTGCAGCACGGCGCGGTTGACGGCAGTGTTGACGGCGGCATCACCGGCGTAGCCGTAGCAACACACACGGAGCATA
>JBJEVL010000129.1:0-2817 GCA_051884335.1 Akkermansia sp.
GGCAGGGCTCGGCGGCGCGGCGCGCGGGGAGTTGTCACTGCGGCAGGGGCTCGGCGGCGCAACAAACGAGGGGAACGGCCGCGCCGTTCCCCTCGGAAGTTTCAGGTGATTCAGGTGCCGCCCGATCAGCTCTCGGCCTCGGCGGAGTAGTCGATGGCGGCGAGAGCCTGATACAGGCGCCAGCGGCGGGCGACATCCTTCTCTTCGAGCTCGAGGAGGTGCTCGAAGTTGGCTTTGTTGTTGCGGGCCAGCAGGCGGAAGCGGTTTTCGCCGCCCTTGCCGTCGGGACCGATCAGGGCTTCGCGCACGGAAATCTTGGGCGCTTTGCTCTTGATGGTCAGCGGGTTCTTGCCCTGCTTGATGTTGTCCGGGTTGAAGTTGTAGAGCAGGAGTCGGCCGCAGTCGACCGCCGCTTTCTGGCGATCCAGCCCCAGCGCCATGTTGATGCCGTGGTTGATGCAGTGGCTGTAGGCGATGATGAGGGCGGGACCGTCGTACTCCTCGGCTTCGACGAGGGTCTTGAGGGTGTGCTCATCGTTGGCGCCCATGGAGACCGTGGCAACGTAGATGTTGCCGTAGGTCATCGCCCTGTAGCCGATGTCCTTCTTGACCTGATCCTTGCCCTTGGTGGCGAACTTGGCCACGGCACCGCGCGGGGTGGACTTGGAGCACTGACCGCCGGTGTTGGAGTACACCTCGGTGTCCAGCACAAGCACCTTGACATTGCGCCCGGAGGCGAGGATGTGGTCGAGACCGCCGTAGCCGATGTCGTAGGCCCAGCCGTCGCCGCCGAGAATCCACACGGACTTGCGGACAAGGTAGTTGGCGTGTGCCTTGAGAGCGGCCAGCTCGGGCGTCTCGCCGCAGGCGGCCTTGATGGCAGCCACGGTTTCGCGAGCCTGCTGCACCTCGGCCTCCGTCTTCTGCGGGTTGTCTTTGATGGCGCTGACCAGGGCCTCGCCGATGGCGGGGGCGGCGGCATCCAGCAGCTCGAGGGCGAATTGCTGCTTCTTGTCGAGCGAGACGCGGAAGCCGAGACCGAACTGGGCGTTGTCCTCGAAGAGGCTGTTGGCCCATGCCGGACCGAGCCCGTTCTTGTCGTGGCTCCAGGGGGTGGTGGGCAGGTTGCCGCCGTAGATGGAGGAGCAGCCCGTTGCGTTGGCAACGACGAGGCGGTTGCCGAAGAGCTGGGTGAGCGCCTTGATGTAGGGCGTTTCGCCGCAGCCGGCGCAGGCACCCGAGAACTCGAAGAGCGGGCGCAGGAACTGCGCGTCGCGCACCTGGGTCGGGTTGATCTTGGTGCGGTCGGGGTCGGGCAGCGCGTCGAAGAACTTCCAGTTCTCGGCCTGCGGCTTGAGAGCCTCGGAGGCGGGGGTCATCGTCAGGCTGGCGGTCGGGCAGACGCGCGAGCAGAGGGTGCAGCCCGTGCAGTCCGAAGCGGACACCTGGATGATGAACTTCTTGCCCTGCCAGTTCTTGTGCATCTTGCTGGCGTCGGCGCTCTTGAAGGTCGCCGGGGCACCCTCCAGGTCGGCGGGATCGGCCATGGTGGCGCGGATGGCGGCGTGCGGGCAGACCATGGTGCACTTGCCGCACTGGATACAGGCCTTGGAGGTCTCGGTCTTTTCGGGCTCCCACACGGGAATCATCAGCGCCAAGTCGCGCTTTTCATACTGGGTGGTGCCGTTGGGGAAGGTGCCGTCGTCGGGCATCTCGGAGACCTTGACATCGTTGCCGTCGCCGGCGATGATCTTGCCGAGCACATCCTTGACGAAGGCGGGGGCGTCGCCGTGCACGCAGGCGGGGATTTCGTGGCCGGTGATGCTGTCGCCCAGCACCACTTGGTGCAGGTTCTCCAGCGTGGCGTCCACGGCCTGAATGTTCTTGGCGACGACTTCCTCACCCTTCTTGCCGTAGGTCTTCTTGATGGCTTCTTTGATGTAGCCGATGGCTTCGTCGGCGGGGATGACGCCGGAGAGCTTGAAGAAGCAGGTCTGCATGATCATGTTGATGCGACCGCCCATGCCCGTGGCCTTGGCCACCTTGAAGGCATCGATGCAGTACATCGTGATGTGCTTGTCGAGGATCTGCTGCTGCATGCGGGCGGGCAGGGAGTCCCACACCTTGTCGGGAGCCACCGAGGTGTTCATCAGGAAGGTGGCGCCGTCGGCCGCGTTCTTGAGGAAGTCGAGGATGTTCAGCAGGCTGGGCTGGTGCAGCGCGATGAAGTTGGCGCTGTGGATGAAGTAGGTGCTGTGGATGGGCTTGGGACCGAAGCGCAGGTGCGAGATGGTCGAGGAGCCGGATTTCTTGGAGTCGTACTCGAAGTAGCCCTGCACCCAGAGGTCGGTGTGCTTGCCGATGATCTTGATGGCGTCTTTGTTGGCGCCCACGGTGCCGTCGGAGCCCAGTCCGTAGAAGAGGCAGCGGGTGACTTCGGGAGCTTCGGTGGAGAACTCGGGGTCGTAGGCGATGCTCTTGCCGAGCACATCGTCCTCAATACCCACGGCGAAGTTGTCCATGGGCTCGCCCTTGGCGAGCTCGTCGAACACGCCCTTGATCATGGCGGGCGTGAAGTCCTTGGAGCCCAGACCATAGCGACCGCCCACCACGGTGGGCAGGGCGAAGGGCAGGGTGCCGCGGGCGGCGGCATCGGCCAGCGCCTGCACGACATCCTGACGCAGGGGTTCGCCCAGCGAGCCGGGTTCCTTGGTGCGGTCGAGCACGGCAATCTTGCGGACGCTCTTGGGCAGCGCGGCGATGAGGTCGGCGGCGGGGAAGGGACGATACAGGCGCACCTTCAGCAGGCCGATCTTT
>JBJEVL010000130.1:0-12443 GCA_051884335.1 Akkermansia sp.
AGAGGGCGATGGGGGTGCCGAGGGTGCGCCCGTCGAGGACTCCGGAGAGGATTTCGACGCGGTCGGCTTCGTTGCGGGGGGTGACGATGTCGCTTTGCCCGGGGCGGCGGCGGTCGAGTTCGCGCTGGATGATTTCCTGCGTGAGGGGGATGCGCGGGGGGCAGCCGTCGATGACGACGCCGATGCCGGTGCCGTGGGATTCTCCCCAGGTGGTGATGCGGAACAGGTGGCCGTAGCTGCTGGACATGGCGCTATCCTACACGATGGGGCGGCGTATGGCAAGGCGTTTCAGCGCCCGACGGAGCGCAGGCACTGGTAGTTGATGTAGGCCAGGTAGCCGGTGAGCATGATGTTGAACCAGCTCTGCGTGGCGATGCTGAGCGCGACGAGGAGCAGCGAGGTGCCGAGGCCGATGCCGCAGGCGAGGCGGTCGTTGTGCAGCAGGGTGCCGAGGAGTTTGCCGCCGTCGAGCGGGAAGATGGGCAGGAGGTTGAAGACGCTCCACCAGAAGCAGATTTGCATGAGCAGCAGGAAGAAGTGGAGGACGACCTGCGGCAGGGCGTGCGCGAGCATGCCGGCGCGCAGGGCGATGATGACGCTTTCTTCTCCGGGGAGGCTGATGGGCAGTGGGAGGAGGAAGGCGGCTTTGAGTCCGGCTGCGGGGCAGCCGAGGAGCGCGCCGAGGGCGAGTCCGGTCAGGGCGCCGAGGGCGAAGCCGGCGAGGGGTCCGGCGGCGACCATGGCGGCGTAGCCGAGGCGTGTGGGCGGCAGTACGGGGGTGTAGGTGACGCCGCCGATGCCGGCGATGAGGATGTTGGGGTGTCCGCCGCCGAGTCGGCGCGCGGTGAGGGCGTGTCCCATTTCGTGCCCGATGAGGGCGAGCATGCCGGCGGCGACGAAGAGGAGGGTGTGCACGAGTCCGTCGCGGTCGCTGATGCCGAGTCCGCCGCCGAGGATGGCGAGGACGATCCAGGAGAGGGGGTGGATGTGCACGGGGATGCCCAGCAGGTTCAGGTGCAGGGTCCGGGAGCCGGGGCGTGTGGTGTTCATGCGTTGATTTTACTCTTTCGGGGCTTCTTCTGCCAAGAAAATTGCTTTTTTTCGCAAAAAAAGCTTGCATTGGGTGGCGCAAGGGGGTAAATTCGCCCCGCACCCCGTCAGGGGATGTCAAATCCGGCGTAGCTCAGCGGAAGAGCGGGTGACTGTTAATCACTAGGCCGTTGGTTCGATCCCAACCGCCGGAGGATTTTTCTCAGGGGGGCGTGGTCTTTGGATCACGCCCCCCTTGCTGTCGGTCGGCGGCGGGAGCGTGTGCCGGGCGGTTTTTGAGCTCCTTCTCCCCCGCTGGTGGTCGGCGGGGGCGTGTCGGGCGGTGGTTCCCCTGCCCTGCTTGTCGGCGGGGGCGTGCCGGGTGGCGGTTCCCCTGCCCTGCTTGTCGGCGGGGGCGTGCCGGGTGGCGATTCCCCTGCCCTGCTTGTCGGCGGGGGCGTGCCGAGCTGCCCCCTTCCCTGCCTGTCGGCGAGTGTTGCCGCGCGTTTTGCGTGCGCAGGCATTCTTTGGCATTGTCAGCACGCGCTGCGGGGGGTAGAATGGGGGTATGAAGTACGACCTGATTGTCATCGGCGGGGGCCCGGCGGGCTATGTTGCCGCAATTCGTGCCGCGCAGCTCGGCAAGTCGGTGCTTTGCATCGAGCGCGGGCGCGTGGGCGGCACTTGCCTGAACCGCGGCTGTATTCCGACGAAGGCGCTGCTGACGAATGCCGAGCTGTTCCGCACGCTGAGCAAGCGCGCGGCGGAGTTCGGCATCCGCACGGGGGACCTGGGCGTCGATTGGCAACGGGTGATTGACCGCGCCCGCAGTGTCAGCAAGCGCCTGTCCAACGGCGTTGCGTTCCTGTTCCGCAAGCACAAGGTGACGCTGGCAACAGGCGAGGCGCGTCTCACGGCGCCGGGGCAGGTCGAGCTGCGCCGCGAGGACGGCACGACGGAGGCCTTCGAGGGCGAGCACATTCTGCTCGCGACGGGGGCGCGCTCGCGCGAGATTCCCGCGTTCCCCTTCAACGGCAGGACCATCATCAACAGCACGGATGCGTTGCAGCTGCCGGCGCTGCCGAAGCGTTTGCTGGTGATCGGCAGCGGGGCGATCGGCACGGAGATTTCGTACATTTACCACGGCTTCGGCTCGCAGGTGACGCTGGTGGAGGCGCTGCCCCACCTGCTGCCGCAGGAGGATGAGGAGGTGTCCGTGGCGCTGGAGCGCTCGTTCCGCGCGCAGGGCATCACCTGCCTGACGGGGGTCCGGGTGCAGTCGCTGGAGGAGGCGGGCAACGCCGTCACGGCAACGCTGTGCACGGCCGACGGGCAGTCGCAGCAGCTGCAGGCGGATGTCTGCCTGGTGGCGGTGGGGGTGGTGCCCGTGGTGCCGGAGGCTCCCGGTCTGGAGCTGACGGAGCGCGGGTTTATCAAGGTCGATGAGCGCTACCGCACCTCCCTGCCCGGCGTCTATGCCGCGGGGGACTGCATCGGCGGCGTGATGCTGGCGCACAGCGCGAGCTACGAGGCGGTGCAGGCGGTGGAGGGCATGTTCAACCCCGCGTTCGCGCCGCGCCGTCCCGAGCACATCCCGAGCTGCACCTACTGCCATCCGCAGGTGGCGAGCGTGGGCAAGCGCGAGCGCGAGCTGCGCGCGGAGGGGGTGGCGTACAAGGTGGGGCGCTTCCCGCTGCAGGCCAGCGGTCGCGCGGTCGCGGCGGGCGAGACGGAGGGTTTTGTCAAGCTGCTGTTCGGCAGCGAGGATGGCGAGCTGCTGGGGGCGCACCTCGTGGGGGCGAATGCGACGGAGCTCGTTGCCGTGCCGGGTTTGGCGCTCAATGCCGAGCTGACGGATGCCGACCTGCACGCGATGATTTACGCGCACCCGACGCTGGCCGAGTCGATTCACGAGGCGGTGCTGGCCGCCGATGGCCTTGCGATTCACGCCTGACTGACTGCCGACCATGTCCCGCCGCTATTACTACGACACCGGAACGGAAAAGGTCGGCCCCGTGAGCGGGGAGGAGCTGCTGCGCCTGCGCGCGGAGGGTACGCTGAGCGGCGACACTTGGGTGCGCCGCGAGGACAACGGCACTTGGCGTCCCCTGCGCACGGTCGACCTGCGCCGCGAGGAGGAGGAGGCCGCCAACCCCTCACTGTGGGCGCTGCTGCTGCGCAGCGGTCTGCTGGGGCCGCTGGTGCTGCTGGCGCTGGGCGCGGTGGTGTTCATTCTGCTGGCGGCCGGCGTGGTGCGGGTGTTCTGGCCCGTGCTGCTGGTCCTCTTCATCGTGTGGCTTTTCGGCAAGGCGCTGCGCTGATGTTCCCTTTCCTCTGATTACTTGCTATGTTCACCCTCGCTGCGACTGCACCCTCCACCTTCGACCAAAGTTTTCTCTTCTACCTCTGCACGGTTTTTGCCACGGTGGTCGGCGCTGTGGCCGGCGCGACGGCGTTCAGCCGCCAGCGCATGGATGTGGTGGGCATTTTGGCCTGCGGCACCATCGCGTCGCTGGGCGGCGGCACGGTGCGCGATATTCTGCTGAGCGGGTTTACGGATGCAGAGGGGCATCCCGTGACGGTTTACTGGATGCGCGGGGCGGACACGGAGTTGCTGTGGGAGGCGTTGGGGACGTCGCTGCTCATTTTCATCCTCGCGCGCTACACCAAGGCGCTTCCTGCGGGCACGATCCGCGTGTCCGATGCGTTTTCCATGGCCTTTTTCTCCCTGTTGGGCACGGCGAAGTGCTATTTCCTGGGCTGTCCGCCCATTGTCTGCGTCTGCATGGGGGTCACGACGGGGGTGGCGGGCGGCGTGCTGCGCGATGTGCTGACGGGCAATGTGCCCTATGTGTTCCGCTCCAAGGAGATTTACGCGCTGGCCAGCGCGGTGGGCTGCATCACCTTCTTCGTGCTCCTCGCCCTTGGTGCTTCGACGGATGCGGCGTTCATCGTCGGCACGCTGGTGGTTTTTGTCACGCGCATGACGGCTGTGTGGCTCAACTGGCGCGCGCCTTCGTACCAGCCGCTCTTTGAGAAGAGCCACGGCAACCGGGATTGAGCGCCGCGCAGATCCCGCCCGCACCTGATGCAGCGAAAAAGGCTTGCGCGGGCGCGGGGGAGGTGCTACCATCCGCGCGCGCTATGTCTGCCCCCCCGTCATCTTCCCGCGCGCTCGCGTTCGGCGCCGCTTTTGCCGCCGCGCTGCTCATGGGTTCGCTGGGTCTCTTCGTCAAGGAATCGGGTTGCAGCGCCGAGGGCTGCGCGCTGGCGCGCTTTGCCATCGGGCTGCTGCTGCTCGCGGGCATGAGCATCGCGCAGCGCGCGCTGCGAGCGGCGGTGTCCCCCTTCTCGCCTTCCTCGGCGCTGTCGGGGGTGAGCATCGCGCTCTGCATTCTCTTCTATTTCATGGCGATGGAGCGCATTCCCATCGGCATGGCGGCGCTGCTGCTCTACACCGGCCCGCTCTTTGCGGCGCTGGGCGAGGCGCTCGTGGCGCGGCGCTGCCCGGGGCGGCGCGAGCTGCTGCTGCTGGCGACGGCGGCGGTGGGCATTGTGCTGGTTTCCTGCGGCGGCGCGGGGCTGCCCGGCGCGGGCGGCAGCGTGTGGGGGCTGCTTTTGGGGTTGCTCTCCGGGCTGTTTTATGCGGCCTACATCCTGCTCAACCGCCTGATTCCCGAACAGGTACCGCTGACGCTGCGCACCTTTTGGCAGTTCGCCGCCGGCACGCTGGTGCTGCTGCTGCCGCTGCTGCGCACGGAAGCCCCCTTTGCGGGGCTGGCCGAGGGCTGGCCTTTCGTGCTCTGCATCGGTGTGTTGCAGGGCTTTGCCGTGCTGCTGCTCGTCGCCTATGCCGTGCGCCGGCTCAACGCCGTGCAGTACGGCTCCGTCTCCTATCTGGAACCCGTGGTGGCGGTGGCGCTGGGCTGGGCGATCTACCATGAGAGCATGCAGCTCCTGCAGTGGGTCGGCGTGGCGCTCGTCATCGCGGCGTCGCTGGCACAATCTCTTCTTCCCCCGAAACAATCCTAAATGTTATGCACCATCTCGCTGACATCACCTCTGTCCGCACCCTCGACCTCCACGCCGCGGGCGAACCCTGCCGCGTGCTGTACCAGTCGCTCTACGACCTGCCCGGCGCCACCATGCGCGAGCGCGTGGACTACATGAAGGAGCATTTGGATGCCATCCGCTCCTTCCTCATGCAGGAGCCGCGCGGGCACAAGGCCATGTTCGGCTCCATCCTCACCCGCCCCGCGACGCCCGATGCCGATGTGGGCATCCTCTACACCGATTCGGACGGCTACCTCGACATGTGCATCCACGGCACCATCTGCACCAGCCGCGCCGTGGCGGAGCTCGGCCTGCCCCTGCACACTCCGGGGCACATCGTGTTCGATGCGGTCTGCGGGCGCATTGAGTCCGACCTGCACTACGGGTCCAACGGCAAGGTGGACGAGGTGACGGTGCAGAATGTCCCCTCCTTTGTCTTTACCCCGGAGCCGATTCAGCTCGAGGTGCCGGGGCTCGGCACCCTGCCCGCGCACATTGTCTTTGCGGGCAACTTTTTCGTGCTGGTGGAGTACCCGGCGAATGAGCCGATCTCGGCGGCTTCGCACGACCGCAACTACTTCATCGACCTGGGCATGCGCATCTGCAACGCCGCCAACGCCGCCATCGCGGTGAGCCACCCCACAAACCCCTCCACCAAGCGCATCGCGCTGGCGGCGCTCTACCAGCGCGTCGGGCGCAATCCGCTGCATGTCCGCAACACGGTCATTTTCGACGGGCAGATGGATCGCAGCCCCTGCGGCAGCGGCACTTCGGCGCTCATGACGCTCATGCACCACCTCGGTGAGCTCGACTACGAGCAGCCCTACATCTCCGAGTCCTACCTCGGGTCGCGCTTCTACGGCAGCCTGCGTCCCGCCGCGTCCGTGGGGAATTTCCCTGCCGTGACGCCCCGCGTGACGGGCAAGCCCTACCTCACGGCGCGCTGCGAGTTCTTCCGCGAGTCCGCCGACCCCTTCCGCGACGGCTTTTTGCTGGCTTGACAGCGGCGCGCAGGGCGTGCTAGCATGCGCATGATGCGAGCGTGGTTGAGAGGGCTCTTTGCCGCTGTGGCGACCCTGCCGCTGGGGGCGGCGGACTATGTGGTCGACCCGCAGCGCGGCAGCGATTCGGGCGACGGCAGTGCCGCTGCGCCCTGGCAGAGCTTCGAGCCGCTCAATGCCCGCAGTCTCACGGCGGGCGACTGCGTGACGGTGCACCCCGGGCGGCTGAGCGCCACGCTGGCGCCCCGCGCCTGCGGCAGCGCGGAGCAGCCTGTCCTCATCCGCTTCCTGCCCGGTCGCTACGATTGGGAGCCGGCCGGGCTCCTGCACCGCCGGCTCGCCATTTCCAACACCAACGACTGCCCCGAGGAGCCCAAGGCCATCGCCATGGAGCTGGCGGGGGTGCGCCACCTGCGCGTGGAGGGCGCGCAGGCGCAGTTCGTCTGCCGCGGCAAGATGGTGCAGATCCATCTGGAGGAGGCGGCGGATGTCTGCCTGAGCGGTTTTTCCTTTGACTACGCCCGCCCCACGGTTTCGGAATACCGGGTGACGGAGCTGGGCGAGCACCACGCGCTCTGCCGCGTGCACCCGGACAGCCCCTACCGCTTGGAGGACGGGCGGCTCATCTGGGTGGGCGAGGGCTGGGAGCTGCCCTCCGAGGGCTGTTGGGCGCAGGTGGTGCGCGATGGGGACACGGCGCGGCGCGGGGCACCGCTCTTGGGCAGGCAGCGCCTGCGCGAGCTCGAGCCCGGGCTGCTGCGCGCCGAGTTCGGGCGCAACCCGGGGTTTGAGTCCGGCTGCGGCTACCAGGAGCGCTCGCAGCGGCGCGATGGCTGCGGCGTGTTCTGCGAGCGCTCGGAGCGCATCTGCTGGGAGGGGCTGGCGATGCACTTCATGCACGGCATGGGCGTTGTCTGCCAGTTTGCGCGCGATCTGCGTTTTTCCGGTCTGCGCGTGGAGCCGAGCCGGGGGCGCCGCGCTGCCGCCTGGGCGGATATTCTGCACTGCTCGGGCTGCATGGGGCAAATCGTGGTGGAGGAGTGCCTGCTGAGCGCGGCGAATGATGATGCGCTCAACGTGCACGGCACCCACCTGCGCCTGAGCGCCCTGCACCCCGACCGCTGCGGCGGCACGCTGCGCTTTTGCCACCCGCAGACGTTCGGCTTTGCCGCGTTCCGCGAGGGCGATGGCGTGCAGTTCACCAACGGCGAGACGCTGCTGCCGCTGGGGGAGGCGACGGTGCGCCGCGCTGAGCTGTCTGCCGACGGGCGCAGCATGGAGCTGCGCTGGGACGCCCCCGCGCCCGAGGCCTGCCGCAGCGGGCGCGATGTGCTGGAGAATCTCACCGCCACCCCTGCCCTCACGGTGCGGCACTGCACGGTGCGCGGCATCACCACGCGCGGCTTCCTCATCACCACGCGCCGCCCCGTGCGCATCCTCGGCAACACCTTTGTGTCCACGGGCATGCCTGCCCTGCTCATCGAGAACGACGCGAACTACTGGTTCGAGAGCGGTCCCGTGCAGGACATGGAGATTCGCGGCAACCGTTTTCTGCGCTGTGCGGAGCCCGTCATCTGCTTCAACCCGCAGGTGCTGCGCCACGCCGGGGCGGTGCACCGCAACATCCGCATCGCCGACAACGAGTTTGAGCTGTTGCAGGGCTGCGCGCTGGGGCTGCGCGCCACCGAGGCGGTCTCCTTCCTCGGCAACCGCTGCCGCACCCCCGAGCCGCCGCAGGCTCCCCTCATCCGCTGCGACCTTTCCCCCCAACCCACCACTGACTGATGTACCAAGCTTTTTCCGACCTTCTGAACGACAAAAAACACCTGGCGCTCATCTCCCACGCCCGCCCGGACGGCGATGCCATCGGCTCGCTGCTGGCGCTGGGGCTGGGGTTGCGCGCGCTGGGCTACCGAGTGAGCCTGTGGAATGAGGACGGCGTGCCCGCCCGCTACGCCTTCTTGGAGGAGGCGGCGTGTATCGGGGTGCTGCCGCCGAGTCTGCCGGAGGGGACGGAGGCGCTCATCTGCCTCGACACGGGGGCGTGGAAGCGCCTGGGCGACCGCGCGGCGGCGCTGCTCGCGGGTTTCCCCTGCATCATCAACATCGACCACCACGGCAGCAACGAGGGCTACGGGCATCTCAACATCGTCGAGCCGCACGCGGCGGCCACGGGCATGGTGGTGCACGCCCTGCTGCGCGAGCTGGGCGCGCCGCTGACGCCCGCCATCGCCGCCGCGCTCTACACCGCCATCAGCACGGACACGGGCTCCTTCCAGTACGGCAGCACCACGCCCGAGGTGCTGCGCACCGCTGCCGAGCTGCTGGAGGCGGGGGTGGATGTGGCCGAGCTCAACCGCTGCCTCTACCAGGAGAAAAGCCCCGGCGAGCTGCGCACGCAGCGCGAGGTGCTCAACCACATGGTGAGCGAGGAGGGCGGGCAGCTCGTGCACTACTCCATGAGCGCCGCTGTCAAGCGCGAGCTGGGGCTGAGCTTGGAGGACACCAAGGATTTGGTGGACATCATCCGCGTGCAGGCGGGCAGCAAGCTGGCCATCATCTTCGAGGAGCTGGAGGACGGGCGTGTCCGCATGTCGCTGCGCTCCAAGGATGCGCGGCTCAACGTGGGCAGCATCGCCCAGCAATTCGGCGGCGGCGGGCACGCCATGGCGGCGGGCATCCGCATGCGCGGCTCGCTGTCGGACTGCCGCGAGCGCGTGCTCCGCAGCCTGCGCCAAGCCCTCCGCGACCTGTAATCCCCCCTTCTTCCCATGACGACCACACCCGAACCCAACGGCGTTCTGCTCATCGACAAGGATCCCGGCTTCACCTCGCACAACGCGGTGGCGCTCTGCCGCCGCATCCTCAACTACCGCAAAATCGGCCACTGCGGCACGCTGGACCCCATGGCGACGGGGCTGCTGATGCTGGTGATCGGCAAGGCAACCAAGCTCCAGGATCGCCTCATGGGCGAGGACAAGCTCTACAGCGGCACGCTGCAACTGGGCATCGAAACCAACAGCCAGGATGCCGAGGGCGAGGTGGTGGCGCAGCACCCCATCGACCGCCTGCGCGAGGAGGATGTGCGCGCCGCCTTCGCGCATTTCGACGGGGAGTTCGAGCAGCTGCCGCCCATGTTCTCGGCGGTGAAGATCAAGGGGGTGCCCTGCTACAAGCTGGCGCGCAAGGGGCAGGAGGTGGCGCGCAAGCCGCGCCGCGTGGCGGTGCTGCACCACGCGATCACGCGCGTGGACATGGCGCGCGGCGAGGTCGATTTCACCGTGCACTGCACCAAGGGGTTTTATGTGCGCACCTACGCCTACGACATCGGGCAGCACCTGGGCTGCGGCGCGCATCTGACCGCCCTGCGCCGCCTGCGCAGCGGGCGTTTCGATGTGCGCGAGGCTGTCACCGTGCCCGAGCTCAAGGCGGCGAGCCGCGAGGAGCTGCTGGCGCGGCTGCTCGCGCCGCAGCAGTTGTTTGCCGACCGCAATTCATGAAGCTGCTGCACTCCATCGCCGCGCTGCGCGCGCTGCCGCGTCCCGTGCATCTGGCGCTGGGCTTTTTCGACGGCGTGCATTTGGGGCACCGCCGCGTCATCGAGAGCAGCGACAGCCCGGGCGCGCTGCGCGGGGTGCTCAGCTTTGCCGAGCATCCGCTGGCGCTGCTGGCGCCCGAGCGCTGCCCCAAGCTCATTGCCCCGGGGCAGCGCGCCGAGCTGCTGGCGGCGCTGGGGGTGGAGCTGCTGGTGCTGCTGCCCTTTGACCGCGCGCTGGCGGAGACGAGTGCGGAGGATTTTTGCGCGCAGTTGTGGGCGACGGGGCGCGTCTGCGGGCTTTCCGTGGGCAGCAACCAGCGCTTCGGTCGCGGCGGGGCGGGCACGCCCGAGCTGCTGCGCACGCTGGGAGCGGCGGCGGGCATCCGCGTGGTCGTCTGCGAGATGGCGCAGCTCGGGGGCGAGCGCATCAGCTCCTCGCGCATCCGCGAGCTGCTGGCGGCGGGGGACTTGGAGCGCGCCACCGCCATGCTGGGGCATCCCTACACCATCGCCGGAACGGTGGAGCCGGGGCAGCAGCTGGCGCGCCAATGGGGTTTTCCCACCGCCAACATCGCCCTGCCCGACTGCGCCGCCACGCCCCCGCGCGGGGTCTACGCCGTGAGCTGCCGCCGCGGCGGGCGCCTGCTGCGCGGGGTAGCCAATTTGGGGCTGCGCCCCAGCATCCGCGAGGCGCACAAGCAGCTGCGGCTCGAGACGCATTTCTTTGATTTCGAGGGCTCGCTCTACGGGGAGCGCCTGTGCATTGCCCTCGACCGCTTCCTGCGCCCCGAGCGCTGCTTCGGTTCGGCGGAGGAGCTGCGCGCAGCGATCGCTGCCGATGCCGCCGCCGCGCGCGCCCTGCTGCCTGCAAACTGAGCAGCCGCGCGGCCCTCCCCCGCCTGCGCGGCTGCCGTCCCAAAACTACTGCGCATCCCCGCCCGAGCCTGTCAGCGGTTCCCAAAACCGCTGCATACCTCACCCGCGTATCGAGCGCAAAAAAACCGCTGCCCCCCCCCCCAAGGGGAGCAGCGGTTTTGCAAGAAATCACGCCGCCATCAGAAGTCGTAGCGCAGACCGAGGTTGACGCGCACGTCCGTGTAGTCGCTGACAAATTCGGCATCCACATCGGTAAAGAGCGTGGTGCTCACGGCGACAGGCACGGAAAGCCCCGCGCCGACCTGCACACCGAAGGAGCCGCTGTCCGTGCCCTTGACGCGCATCTTCTGCCCGCCGCCGATGAAGCTCACCTCGGCCTCATCGGTCTTGTCGCCGAAGTGCTCGTTGAGCTGAGCGCGCAGTTCCAGCACGCTGTTGCGGCCGTCCGCCGAGCTGCCGATGACCGCCTGGTAGCGGGCACCGACCCCGATGTTGCCGTAAACAAGGTCCTGACTGTCGTACTTGAGCCCCGCATTGCCGATGCTGCCGTTCTCCGCGAAGCTGCTGACGGAGGCGGCCGTGAGGCTCAGGCTGACGATGGGCTGGATGAGCTGTGTACCCTCCTCGTTGAGGGGGATGAGGTAGCCCAGCTCGTAGTAGCCGGAGAAGCTGGTGCCGGTCGTGCTGCCGTCGGCGCTGTAGTTGAGCACCCGGCGGCTCGTGTCGATGTCATCGAAGCCGATGGTGAAGATGCCCATGTGCGTCCAGTGTCCCTTTTGGTAGCGGGCAAAGAAGTTGAGGTAGTAGCTGTTGATGTCGGCATCCAAGTGGTCGTCGCCCTTGCCGTCCAAGCTGCCGAACGCGGCGGAGAAGGCACCGCCGACCACCCAATGCGGCGTGAGGTCGACATTGGCACCGACCGTGGCGCCGTAGACGCTGTAGTCATAGCCGGCCACATCCTGCTTCTGGCTCAGGCTGTGGTAGGCACCGTCCGCCTGCGCCCAGGCCTGCAGACCCGCCGACTCCCAGCCGTCGTACATCACGCTCCCCGCATCGCTGCCGCCCATCTGCACCACGCGGTTGCGGATGTTCTTCTGCACATCGCGCACACCGCGGCGCTGGGCATCGGTCAGCGAGGCCAGCGAGGCACCGGATGCCGCCGAAAGCGCCTGCTTGCGATCCGTCATCGTGACGGAGGGATCGTTGATGTTGCCCGCGTAGTTGAACAGCGTCTGCATTTCGTCGCTCAGCGTGTTGTCGCGGTAGCAGGCCAGCATGTTGCTGAGCACGGTGGTGCGGTTGGGCGCATCGGAGAGTTCCTGCACGATTTCCGTCCGGCGATCCTGCCCCGTCAGGCTGATGCTGCCTCTGCCTGCGTCGAACGCCAGCGACGCCTGCACAAAGGGAGCGATGTTGAGCAGGTAGCCGGTCTGGTCAGTCAGGCTGGTGAGCGCCTCATTCCTGAACTCGACCACACCGCTGTCAAAGATGGTATAGGTGTCCGGAGACTCCTCGTTGAACGCCAAACCCGTGCCGTTGATGACCAGACGGGAGATGTACAGACCGTCATCCGCTGCCATTCCCGTAACCGTCACGCTGTCCAAACCGCCAACGCCGGACACGGCAAAGAGCGAATCACCGGTCGTGCTCTGCGTGTACCCGCTGTAGCTGCGCACGAAGGTCACGGCATCGAGAATCTGCGTGCCTGTGGCGGCGATGGTGGTATCCCGGGACACGCGGAAGTTGCTCAGCGCTGTGCGCTCGCCCACCGTCATATCCGTGTGGGTGATGAGCGCCGTGCTCGTGTTGCCGCTGAGGCTGTAGCCGTCCGCCACCGCCAGCGTTGTGCGCTCGGTCGCCGCCGCATCACCGATGGTGGCAAAGCGGCCTCGATTCAGGTGCAGGTCGGCGCCCGTCATCTTCACGGAGGAGCCGGACAGCCCGCC
>JBJEVL010000131.1:0-2773 GCA_051884335.1 Akkermansia sp.
GGAAAAACTCGCTCAGCATGCAGAGCTGAGCCGTCTGAATGAAAGCTCCCTGAATACCATGCGGGTGACGACGTACCGCGATATAAACAAACGCCTGCATTGGCTGCCGCAGGGAACATTCATCCGCTACGGAGCGCCCGGGGCGGTGAGGGATAACGTGGCTGCCGGCGGAGACATGTCCAAGGTATACCCTGACGGAAGCGTGGATGACCGCATTTTCCATTTCCGCTCCATGGAGATCGGCTCGCTCCGCGAGAGGGGGATTTCTTCGCTGAGCATCCCGCATTTTGAGCGGGTACCGCAATTCGCCCTGCAATTGCATGAACGGCTGCCGTACTTTGACCTGATTGGCTGGGATATCACCCTCGATGCGGCGGGAGAGCCCACCTTTGTCGAATTCAACTTTCAGACCGGAGTGGAGGCGCCCCAAATGCTCGGTGGGCCTTTCTTCGACGAGAGCTTTCTCGAGGAGGTCGTCGAGCGGCTCCGCGGCATTCGCAAGCTCAAATTGCCCTGCTACCGCACCATCTTTGCCAACGGCTTTGAGCACCAAATCATTGCGAATCGCTGAGCTCAGCCGATACCCGGGGCGGTGCCCCACGAAAAACAAGCGGCGGCAGTTCCCGGGGAACTGCCGCCCTTGCTGTTCAGCGATGATGCTGCTGCATCAGGGCATGGGGAAGGCCTTGTTGAAGGCGCTGACCTCGGCGCGCAGCGCGGCGTAGGCATCGGGGGTCTCCACGACCTTCTGCGCCGCGAGGATGGCCAGGCAGCGCCCGATGAAGTTGGCCACCTTGCGCACATCGGCCTCCTTCATGCCGCGCGTGGTGACGGCGGGGGTGCCGATGCGAATGCCGCTGGGTTTGGCGGTGCTGCCCTTGTCGAAGGGGATGGCGTTCTTGTTGACGGTGATGCCCACCTTGTCCAGCGCTACCTGCGCCTCGGCGCCGTTGAGCCCCTTGACGCTCAGGTCGACGAGGAAGCAGTGGTTGTCCGTGCCGCCCGCGACGATGCGGAAGCCGAGCTTGGCCAGCTCGCCCGCCATGGCCTTGGAGTTCTTGACCACCTGGGCGGCGTAGTCGCGGAACTCGGGCTTGAGCGCCTCGCCCAAGCAGACCGCCTTGCCGGCGATGACGTGCATGAGCGGGCCGCCCTGCAGGCCGGGGAAGGTGGCGCTGTCGAGCTTCTTGGCCCACTGCTCCTTGCACATGACGATGCCGCCGCGCGGCCCGCGCAGGCTCTTGTGCGTGGTGGTGGAGACGAAGTCGGCGTAGGGGACGGGCGAGGGGTGCGCGCCGCCGGCGACAAGGCCGGCGATGTGCGCCATGTCCACGAACATGATGGCGCCGACCTCATCGCAGATCTCGCGGATGCGCTTGAAGTCGATGGTGCGGGAGTAGGCCGAGGCGCCCGCCAGGATGAGCGCGGGCTTGACCTCGCGCGCCTTGGCGGCCAGCGCGTCGTAGTCGATGCACTCGGTGTTGGGATCCACGCCGTAGTGCTCCACATGGTAGAGCTTGCCGGAGAAGTTGGCCTTGAAGCCGTGGGACAGGTGCCCGCCGCAAGCCAGATCCATGGTCAGGATGGTGTCGCCGGGCTTGATGCAGGCCTGGTAGACGGTGTTGTTGGCCTGGGAGCCGGAGTGCGCCTGCACGTTGGCATGGTCGCAGCCGAAGAGGGCTTTGCAGCGGTCGATGGCGAGCTGCTCCACTTTGTCGACGACTTCGCAGCCGCCGTACCAGCGCTTGCCGGGATAGCCCTCGGCGTACTTGTTGGTCAGCACGGAGCCCTGCGCTTCCATGACGGCGGGGGAGGTGAAGTTTTCGGAGGCGATGAGCTCGATGTTGTTGAGCTGGCGCTGGCGCTCATCCTCGATGTAGCCCCAGATCTCGGGGTCGACCGCCGCAAGGGGCGAGCCGCTGCCGGTGATCAGGCGCTTGATGTGGCGACCGCCCTCGAACTCGGCGCCGAGCCAGCTGTGCAGCAGGTCGTCCAGATCCTCCGCATCGACGAAGGCGGCGGGCAGGCAGATGACATTGGAGTTGTTGTGCTGGCGGGAGAGGGCTGCCACCTGCGGGGTGTTCACCAGCGCCGCGCGGATGCCTTTCCAGTGGTTCGCAGCGATGTTCATCCCCTGCCCCGAGAAGCAGATGAGGATGCCGCGGTCGGCAAGACCGTCCACAATGCGCTTGCAAACGGCGTTGGCGTAGTCCGCGTAGTTGCAGGATTCTTTCGTGGCGGGGCCGACATCCTCGACGGTGAAGCCCCAGCGACGCAGCAGCTCAACGGCTGCCTCCTTCAGATCCACGCCTTTGTGGTCCGAACCGATAGCGATACGAAGTTCCGTATTCATGACAGGAAAGCTAACGCGCGCCATCCTAGCACAGCGGGCGCGGGCAACGCAAGCGCAAAGCATGTCTACCGCCGCCCCAAGACAGAAAAAAAATTCTGTTCTCCCCGCCGCCGCCCGAGGCACCGCAACCGCCGCTCCGGCAGGCCACTGCGCGCAGGCACGCCCCTCCTCCTCTCGTTCCCGCCCGCAGCCCAAAAACCACCGCCCCGACCCGGGGCAGCGCGCGGCACACCCGTCCTCCCCGCTGCCACCCGCAGCCCTAAAAACCGCCGCCCCGGCAGGGCGCCGCGCGCGGGAACGCCCCTCCTCCCCCGCTCCTGCCCGAACGCGCCCGAGCCGCCGCCCCGGCCAGCACACCGCGCGCGGGCACGCCCCTCCTCCTCTCGTTCCCGCCCGCAGCCCAAAAACCACCGCCCCGAC
>JBJEVL010000132.1:0-12215 GCA_051884335.1 Akkermansia sp.
GCTTTTTTCGAGCAGCGCTTGCGCCCGCTGGGTCGGGTGGAGTTGCGCTATGTGCGGGATGGTTCGTCGGCGGAGGTGTCGGCGCGTTTGCTGGCGGCTTCGGAGGGTTGCTTGCGCGTGGCCTTGGATGAGCGCGGGGAGAATTGGAGTACGCGTGAGTTCGAGGCGCATGTGCGCCGCTGGCAGTTGCAGTCGGTGAAGCATGTGGCGTTTTTGGTCGGGGCGGCGGATGGTCACAGTCCCGCTCTGCGCGCTGCCGCTGACTGCGTGCTCTGCCTCGGTCGCCAGACGATGCAGCATGAGCTGGCTCTCGTGGTGCTCTTGGAGCAGCTGTACCGCGTCCACACGCTCTTGGCGGGCAGCCCCTATCACCGCGACTAATCTTTTGGTCTTACAAAATTAAGGCCGGCGCGTAAAGGCCTACCATTGCTTTTGGTACTGCCATGGCGGCGCGTCAATGCCTACCACTGTCGTTTGTCGTGCCACGGCGGCGCGTCAATGCCTACCATTGCTTTTGGTACTGCCACGGCGGCGCGTCAATCCGTACCACTGTCGTTTGTCGTGCCACGGCAGCGCGCCGATGCTAACCCCGCCGTTCCACCTCCGGGCTGCCAATGGCTCCACCGCCGCGCACTCCCGCCGCGCGGTCTTACTCGGCGCTGAGCCGCAGCACGGGCAGCCCTTCCACGGCGTCGTGCCAGGCTTGGGTGGGGATGGTGTAGAGCAGCCATGCGCGCGGCTCGCCGTCGGCGGTCTCGGGCTCTTCTTCCACGCGCTCCACCGTCACTTCGCAATCGGGCTGCCCCAGGATTTCGGGCATCACGGTGTCGATTTCCGCCGCGGGCAGCCACAGCTCCAGCGCATCGCCCTCCGGAATCTCGCGCGGCAGGTACACGAACAGCTCATCCCACACCGCCACAAGGTACATCCCCGCGGGCATTTCCACTTCCTCCACCGGGTGGGCGCCGTAGACGGCGGCGCTGTTCACCTGCATCCAGTTGCCGAGGCGCCGGAACACATCCGCCACGCCCTCGGGCACGGAGCCGTCGCCGCGCGGGTTGATGTTGAGCAGCAAATTGCCCCCCTTGCCCACGCATTCCTCCAGCGCGGCAATCACCTCGGCGGGGGTTTTGTGCTTCACGTCGAAGCGGTTGTAGCCCCAGTTGCGCCCCACGGTCATGCAGCTCTCCCAGTCCGCATCCTGCAACTCTTCGCTCGGAATGCGCTGCTCAGGGGTCAGGAAGTCGCCGTAGTCCCCCCGCGCGGCGGCGGCATCGTCCCCCGCCTGCAAGGCGTGGTAGGTAAACAGGCGGTTGTTCATCACGAGCCCCGGCTGCTTCTCGCGGCAGAGCTGCACCAGCCCCTCCGCATCCCAGGCGGGGCCCTGCATCTCCCCCGCCGAGTAGTCCCACCACAGGATGTCCACCCGGCCGTAGTGCGTCAGCAGCTCCTCCACCTGGCGGTGCAGGTAGCGGCGGTATTTTTCTTGGTTGCGGGGGATGCCCGCCGCCTCCAGCCATTTTTTCTGTCCGTCGGGGTAGGGCAAATCGCAGGGGATGGTGTAGTCGTAGTCCGGCTGGTGCCAGTCGATGACGCTGTGGTAGAAGCCCACGCGCAGCCCGTTGGCGCGGCAGGCATCGGCAAACTCGCGCACCACATCGCGCCCCGTGAGCTTCTGCGCGTTGAAATCCGTGGTCTCCGTCTCAAACAGGGCAAAGCCGTCGTGGTGCTTCGTGGTCAGCACGGCGTAGCGGCACCCCGCCGCTGCCGCCAGACGCGCCCACTGCTCCGCGCAGCCCTCCGCAGGCTGAAACAGGGGAGCAGCGCCCTGCGCGTACTGCTCCGAGTCCATCTGCAGGTTGTTCTGCGCCCACTCCGCGCCGCAGGGTTTGTCGCCGAAGAGCCCGCCGAGCCCGGAGTAGAGCCCGTAGTGGATGAACATGCCCAGATGCGCCTCGCGCCACCAGGTCATCGGATCCGGGTTCTCCTGCGGCGCCGGCTGAGCAAAATCCGCCTCCGTCAGCGCGGCGGACAGCAGCCCGCAGCCCAGCAGCATGGCTGTCAACACTCGGCGTATCATGCGAGCATCCTAGCAAATGTGCCGCGCCCTGGCAAGCCCGGATTTTGCGGCACTCAGCTCCGGCGGCGACGGCGCAGCGCCAGGGCGGCCAGCGCCGCGAGGCTCAGGCTCGCCGTCGCGGGCTCCGGCACGGACAAGGATCTCAGCTTCAGCGAAGAATCCTTCCAAATCAACAGCGAATCTTCCTGCACCCAATCGCCCGTGAAGTAATCACTCGCCTTCATCACCTCATATGTAGCGACCTCCCCGCCCAGATACAACTCGGACACACCCGTAAACAGCGTCAGATCGCTGCTCAACTCGCGCAGCCCGGGCGACACATCCCCCAGTACCAGCTCCACGGGCGTTGTGCTCAGCGTCAGCGTGTTCTCCTCCAGCGACACGGCGCTGCCGTTGAGCGACACCACCACCTTCTGCGCCGCAGCCAACGACAGGTCGGCATCCACCACAGCGGGGGTGTATTCCTCCAGCGAGTCCGAGCCGACGGTGTAGACTCCGGTCACCGCCACAGACTCTGCCTCCAGGCGCGCGCCGGACGCCAGGTCCAAATCGTCCACGCTCAGATCGCTCTCCGCAAAGCTCAGCGTGCCGGCCTCCACAGTCACCGAGCCGGCAAAACCGCTCATGTCGCCCGTGAAGCGCTGCGTGCCGTTGCCCGTCTTGTACAGATCCACGCCATTCAGCACGGCGCCCGCAAAGCTGTGCGTTCCCTCCGTTTCAATTGTCAGCACATGCTGCTCCTCATCGTTGGCCACGCAGTCTGCCCAAGAAGCTCCGATATCGCCACCCGAATCGTAGGCACCGTTGTACACATAGGTCGCTGCCGCGCACGAATCCAGACCCGCCACGCTCACATCGCCGAGCAGACCGAGACCGACCTTGCGATAAGCGCTGAGGCTCAGCTCCATCGACACCGTGCCCAGCTCCCCGTTCGCCAGCTCCAAAGCCTGCACCCCGTAATAACCTGTAGCAACATAATTCCCCACTGCGGCGATCTGCACATCGCCCGTAAACGCCAATGCATCCGCCACCTTGACCACGGAATCCATGTAGTACGAGTCGTTCTCCAAACGCAACGTTCCGTCACCGCTGAGCTGCGCTATCGTCGTCCGCATCGAACGTCCGCTGTAACTCTGAACGTGGCTCACTCCGAGCACGCCCTCGCCCGACACGCTCAGCGTCCCGATATGCTGCAACCCATCCACGGGATTCCCAGTCCAATACGTGCCATTCGACCAGTTGTATACCGTTTGGTAATGACCATCGACCAACTCCAGCTTATCCACCGTCAAGGTGACCTTGGTCAACGCACTAGCCCCCTGCAAGGGGTCGGCATACACCGTCAGGCTGCCGCCCGACACCAGCACATCGTCCGCAAAATCGGTGCTCAGCGCCGTGCTGTCTGCGCGGCCGATCGTCGCCGTGCCCATCACCTCCAGTCGATTGCTGCCGAACAGTCCTTCCGTCCCGGCAAAGCTCAGCCTTGCGCCCTCCGCCACGCGCACCGTGCCCGAGCCCGTCAGCGCCTGCGTCAGCGAACCCGAGCCCTCCAGCACCAGCGAGCCCCCACTCTGCACAGCGAAGCTCGTTGACTGCCCCTCCGCCACCTGCACCGTGGCCTGCGTGGTCTCCCCCACCGTCAGCTTTCCCGTAAAGTACTCGCTGTCGAGCAGGCGGAAGGACGCCTCCCCGAGCAGCTCCACCTGCCCCGCACCCCCCAGGTGCGCCAACTCAACCTCCTGCACGGCCGAGAGCTGCAGCGTGTTGCCCTCCCCCACCGTCAGGGTGCCGTCCAAGGTGCCCGCGCGCGTCACCGCCACGGTGTACCCCGTTTCCCCACGCAGCTCCAGCTCGGAGTCTGCCGCCATGAACAGCGAACTCCACTGCTGATTCGCCCCGCTCAGCGACAGGGTCGCCCCCGTCCCCAGCTCCACTGCGCAGGTGCCGAACGACACCGAGCTCGCCAGCGAGGCATCCGCCGCCAGCGTCAGATGCTCAAAAGCTGCCTCAGCCCCCGAAAACTTATACTGTCCCGCCACGGTTACCCAATCCATCGACACCTTGCCCGACAGGGACAACGATGTCGTCCCTTCCGTGTCGTTCTCCAAACGCACCGAGGAACCTGATGCCAGCGCCAGCGAAGTCAGTGTTGGCTCTGTGTTGTCCTTGAGCTGCGACCCCGTTTCGGTCGCCGTCCAGGTGCCGCTACCGCTGCTCCAGGTCGGCGTCTCCTGATAGGTCAGCGTGATGATACTGTCGCTCAGCGTCAGCGTGCCGCTGTAGCTGTGCAGGGCTTTAAAGAAAGCACTGTCTGCCCCGCTGAACAGCACATAGCTGTTGTTGTTCGTGCCGTTGAGAGCCTCCAGCCCCACCGTCCCCTGCTCGGCGATCAGCGTTCCCGTCAGGCTCAGCGTCAGCCCCGTGGAGCCCAAGCCACTCAGGTCGAATCGGAACAGCGCCCCCTCCTCCAGAGTCAGATCCTTCGCCGTCAGCTTGTTGCCGCTGCCGCTCACGCTGATGATGCCGGCCACCGTCATGCTGTCCGTTGCGCTCAGCGCGGCGCCATTGCACAGCCCCAGCACAGCGCCCTGCGCAACCTGTACCTCATCGAACGACACGCTGACACCCTCCGCGCTCAGCGTACCGCCCCGCACATCCAGCATACCGCCTGTGGTCGCCACCTGCAAATGCGCTGTGCCCGAGCCCGCTTTCGTCAGCGTACCCGTCACCGTCAAATCGACACCCGTCGTCTCCGGCAGAAAAGTGTACTCCAGCGCGCTGTTCTTCACCAACATGTTCGACACCTTGACATCCGCCGCCAGCGTCACCGTCCCAGGGCTCTCCACCGTCCCCGAGCTCGCCGCGTCCGTAAACGCCACATCGCGATCCGTCTGATACCACGAGGCGTACACCGTACCCCCGGCCTCCACGCCCCAGCCCGTGCCGGAGGGCAGCACATCCAGCGTAGCATTTTCCGCATCGGCGGGGTCCCACACGGTCTTTTCCCCCGTCCACTGCAGCGCGTTCGTGTCGTACTGCTTCCGCAAATCAACCAGCGTTTCCGGGGTGTCGATGTATTCCACCATGTCGATGTACCACGCCGAAGAACCGGCAAACGACCAGCCCACCGTACACGCCACATCCTGGTAAAGCATGAGCTTGCCGTCCGTCTCGCCCACATAGAGCTGTAAAATCGTGTACTCCCTGTCATCCGAGTTGGTCAGGTACAGCGAGCTCACTTCCCCGTTCGCATCCGTCTCGTAGCCGTACAAAGTCAGCGCGTGCCCTTGGCGGTCTCCTTGCGTGTCGAGGAACGCCACACTCAGCGACACCAGCGTGCCCTGCTGCGACAAGGCACGCTCCACCGACTTCGTGAACACCGATTTCGTGACCGCACCGCCCGACCAAGTGTCCTGCTTGGTCGTACTGCCGGCAGAAAACCAATCCGTGTAAAAACCACCCGTCTCCGACTCAAACAGCCCGGACGTCACCGCATGACCACTGAAATACCACTCAAAAGCGTATTCGCCGAGTCCCCCCTTGTTCGCCGTGTTGTCGTAAAAATACTTGCCCACATTCAGCGACAGCGTCCCGCCCAATCCCGACACATACTTCTTATCGTAGGCATAACCGTAGGGAGTGTCCGCTGCCCCGAAAATGCCGTAGTAGGTCTGCCAATACTGGATGCAGTTGCTCGCCACCTGATACCAGCAGGTATCCGCGTCGTTTTGCAGATTGGCCGTGATGTCGCTCGTCGTTGACCCGGATTTCAGATAGTTCTTCCATTCCCCCATGAACGAATATCCGTCAGATTTGTATGTCTCCAGGAAGTACTTGCACATGGGAGTCGTGGTGGACGACCACGAGAAGTAATACCCCTTACCGCTGTCGAAAAAGCGTTCTGAGTTCGCGACATTGTTCACATCGACGCCTTTCACCACCACCGTCTCTGCCGAGGCGGCAGCGAGCAGCGACAACAACAACACGAGAGAGCGAGAGGAAATTTTCATGGCAGGGGGAACCGCGCTCTCTATCGTAACCGCTCATCCCCAAGGGGCAAGAAAAATCTGCGGTTCAACCCAAAAAAACGGGGGCGGCGGGCACAACACCCGCCGCCCCCGGCTGAGAAGAATCGAGACTCACAGCGCGGCCAGCACGGCATCGCCCATGCCCGCCGTGCCCACGCGGATTTCCCCGGGCGCGCCCGTGGCCAAATCCGCCGTGCGGTAGCCCGCCGCGATGGCGCGGCGCACCGCCGCCTCCACAGCATCGGCCGCTGCCGCCTGCCCGCAGCTGTAGCGCAGCATCATGGCCATGGAGAGAATCTGCGCGATGGGGTTGGCAATGCCCTGCCCCGCGATGTCGGGAGCGGAGCCGCCCGAGGGCTCGTAGAGCCCGAAAAAGCCCTCGCCGCCCTTGCCGCAGAGCGAAGCGCTGGGCAGCATGCCCATCGAGCCGCAGATAACCGCCATCTCATCCGTCAGGATATCGCCGAACGTGTTTTCCGTCACCAGCACATCGAACTGCGCGGGGTTGCGCACCAGCTGCATGGCCGCGTTGTCCACATAGAGGTGCGAGAGCTGCACCTGCGGGTACTGCGCCGCGATCTCCGTAAACACCTCGCGCCACATGACCGAGGAGGACAGCACATTGGCCTTGTCCACGCTGCACAGCCGCCCGCTGCGCCCCGCCGCCGCGCGGAAAGCCACATGCGCGATGCGCTCCACCTCGCTGCGCTTGTACACCAGCGTGTCCAGCGCCACCACCTCGCCCCCGCGCTCGCCGTAGAACTTGGGCTCGCCGAAGTACATGCCGCCCGTCAGCTCGCGCACGCAGAGGATGTCGAAACCCTGCCCCACAATCGACGCCTTGAGGGGCGAAGCCGCCGTCAGCTCGGGCAGGCAGATGCCGGGGCGCAGGTTGGCGTAGAGCTCAAAATGCTTGCGCAGCGGCAGCAGCGCGCCGCGCTCGGGGCGCTCCGCCGGGGGCAGCGCATCCCACTTGGGGCCGCCCACCGAGCCGAAGAGAATCGCCTGCGCCGCCTCGCAGGCCGCCAGCGTCTCCGCCGGCAGCGCCCTGCCGCAGTGATCAATGCCCGCGCCGCCCACCCAACAGGCAGTGCGCACGGTGGTAAAACCGAACTTCTTTTCCACGGCATCGAGCACGCGCAGCGCCTGCTCCATGACCTCCGGGCCGATTCCGTCGCCCGCCAAAACGGCAATGTTGTAGCTGTTCATCGTCAGCGCCCAGCATACACCCCCCGCAGCGCCTTGGCAAGGGGAAACGCGCGGGCGCGCCGCTGCTGCCGTGCTTACGGCTTGCATCGCGGGCGGGGGCCCGCTATGCTGGAGCGCGTGAGACGACTGCTTCTTCTCAGCGTGATGTTGCTGGCGGCGGCGCTGCCGCTGGCGGCGTGGCAGGCGGTGCAGGAGCCCGTGCCGGAGCCCGTGCGCGAGTTCCGCGCGGCGTGGGTGGCCACCGTGTACAATCTGGACTGGCCCTCGCGCCCGGGACTGCCCGCCGCGCAGCAGCGCGCCGAGCTGCTGGGGATTCTGCAACAGGCGCAGCGCCTGCACCTCAACGCCATCATCCTGCAAGTGCGCCCCTGCTCGGATGCCCTCTACCGCTCGCCGCTGGAGCCCTGGAGCTACTGGCTCTCGGGCCCCGGAACCGACCCCGGCTACGACCCGCTCGCCTTTGCCGTGGCGGAGGCGCACAAGCGCGGGCTCGAGCTGCACGCCTGGTTCAACCCCTTCCGCGCCACCGCAAGCGGCAAGGAGGTGGGGCGCAACCACATCGCGCGCCGCCGCCCGGGGCTCACCCTGCGCGCGGGCAGCACCACCATCCTCAACCCCTCGGCAGCGGAGACGCAGAGCCATGTGCTGAGCGTCATCACCGATGTGGTGCGCCGCTACGACATCGACGGCGTGCACCTGGACGACTACTTCTACCCCTACCCGCCTCACCACCGCGTCGCGGACGGCAAGAGCCCCGCCCGCCGCCGCGCGGCGGTGGATGCCTTCGTCAGCCGCCTCTACAGCGAAGTCAAGCGGCTCAAGCCCTATGTGCGCGTGGGCATCAGCCCCTTCGGCATCTGGCAGCCTGGCTACCCGGAGGGCGTGACGGGCGGCGTGAACGCCTACGAGGACCTCGCCTGCGACGCCCGCAAGTGGCTGGCGCGCGGCTGGGTGGACTACCTGACCCCGCAGCTCTACTGGCGCTGCGAGGGGGAGCAGAGCTTCCCCGCGCTCATGCGCTGGTGGAGCGGCATCAACCCCGCGCGCCCCGTGTGGCCGGGCATCGCCTCCGTGCGCATCAACAGCAGCGAGGACCCCGGCCGCCCCGCCTCCGAAATCGGCGCGCAGGTGGATTGGTCGCGCAAGCTGGCGCGCCAGAGCGCGGGGCAGGTCTACTGGAGCTGGCGCTCGCTGGGCAGCAACCGCGGCGGGGTGCAGGCCGAGCTCGCCAAGCGCTACGCCGCGCTCGCCCTGCCGCCGCCCATGCCCTGGAGCAGCTCCGTGCGCCCCGGCACCCCCGCGCTGAGCGCGCAGGACAGCGCCGCCGGCTGCGCCCTGCGCTGGACGAACGACGGCACCGCCCGCAAGTACGCCCTGCAAGTCGCCAACAAGGGGCGCTGGTTCACGCTGGCCATCCTGCCGGGGCAAGCGACGAGCTACACCCTGCAACCCGTTGTGGCGCGCAGCGCCGACCGCATCGCCCTGCGCCCGATTTCCGGCAGCGGCATCTCCGGCACGCCCGCCGTGCTGGCGCGCTGAGCCCCCCTCCCGCCATGCCCTCCCTCCCCGCTGAAGACCCGCGCTACCTCCGCGAGCAGCTCATCACCTGCCTGGGCAACAAGCGCGCCCTGCTGGAGCTGCCGGCGCAGGCGCTGCGCCGCGTGCAGCGGCGGCTGGGGCGGCAGCGGCTCGCCTGCGCCGACCTCTTCTCGGGCAGCGGCATTGTCTCGCGCTTCCTCAAACGCAGCGCCCACACCCTCTACGCCAACGACCTGGAGCCCTACGCCCACTGCATCAACCGCTGCTACCTGAGCAACGCCGACCCCGCGCTGCTCGCCGAGCTGCGCGAGCGACACCGCGCCCTGCTGGCCGACATCGCCGCGCAGCCGCGCGAAGGCTTTTTCACGCGCTTCTACGCCCCGCGCGACGAGCAGCGCATCACCCGCGCCGACCGCGTGTTCTACACGCGCCGCAACGCCCTCTTCCTCGACACCGCGCGCCAAGCCATCGCCGAGCTGCCCGAGGCGTTGCAGCCCTACTTCATCGCCCCGCTGCTCAGCGAAGCCTCGGTGCACACCAACACCGCGGGCGTTTTCAAAGGCTTCTACAAGGGGCGCGACGGCATCGGCCGCTTCGGCGGCGCGGGCGGGCACGCCGTCGCGCGCATCTGCGGCGACATCGCCCTGCCCCTGCCGCTCTTCTCGCGCTTCGAGAGCGCGGTGCACTGCCGCTGCGGCGACGCCGCCGCCTGCGCCGCCGAGCTGCCCGAGCTCGACCTCGCCTACCTCGACCCGCCCTACAACCAGCACCCCTACGGCAGCAACTACTTCATGCTCAACCTGCTGACGGAGTACCGCGAGCCGCGCGAGCTCTCGGCGGTCTCGGGCATCCCGCGCGGCTGGAACCGCTCCGTCTACAACCGCCGCGCGGAGGCCGCCCCCGCCCTGCTGACGCTGGCGGAGCGCTGCCCTGCGCGCTTTGTGCTCATCTCCTACAACAGCGAGGGCTTCGTGCCGCGCGACGAGCTGCTGGCGGGTCTGCAACGCCTGGGGCGCACGGAAACCCTCGCGCAGCCCTACGCCACCTTCCGGGGCTGCCGCAACCTCGCCGCGCGCGCCAAAAGCGTCACGGAATACCTCTTCATCCTCGAAAAGCGCTGAGCCATGTCCCTCTACCAGCTCGTCACCGACTACCGCCCCTCGGGCGACCAGGCGCAGGCCATCGAAAAGCTGCTCAGCTCGCTGCGCGCGGGCAACAAGCACCAGTGCCTGCTCGGCGTCACGGGCAGCGGCAAAACCTTCACGATGGCCAACATCATCGCGGCGCAGAATCGCCCCGTCCTCGTGCTCAGCCACAACAAGACCCTCGCCGCCCAGCTCTACTCCGAGCTCAAGAACTTCTTCCCGCACAACGCGGTGGAATATTTTGTCTCTTACTTCGACTACTACCAGCCCGAGGCCTACATCGCCAGCACAGACACCTACATCGAGAAGGACAGCGCCATCAACGAAGAGATCGACCGCCTCTGCCTCAACGCCATGCGCTCGCTGCTGCTGCGGCGCGATGTCATCGTGGTGGCGAGCGTGTCCTGCATCTACGGTCTGGGCTCGCCGGAGGATTACCGCAACCTGACACTCGCCGTCTCCTGCGGGCAGGACATGGCGCGCGACGCGCTGCTCGCCTGCCTCACGGAGCTGCTCTTCGAGCGCAGCGACTACGACTTCCGCCGCGGCAGCTTCCGCGTGCGCGGCGATGTGGTGGATGTCTACCCCGCGCAGAGCGACGGCGAAGCGATCCGCATCGAGTTCTTCGGGGATGAAATCGACGCCATCTCGCTCATCGATGCCACCACGGGACGCCGCCGCGAGTCCTTGCAAAGCTACCTCTTCTTCCCCGTCAAGCAGTATGTCTCCGCGCCGGAGAAGCGCCTGCCCGCCATGCAGTCCATCCGCGCGGAGCTCGCGGAGCGGGTCGCCTGGCTGGAGCAGCACAACAAGCTCATCGAGGCGCAGCGGCTCAAGATGCGCACGGAGTACGACCTGGAGCTCATCAGCGAAATCGGCTTCTGCAAGGGCATCGAGAACTACTCGCGCCACCTCGCGGGGCGCGCGCCGGGCTCCACCCCCTCCACCCTGCAAGACTATTTCCCCGCCGACCACCTGACCATCATCGACGAGTCGCACGCCACCATCCCCCAGCTGGGCGGCATGTACGAGGGCGACCGCTCGCGCAAGCAGGTGCTCATCGACCACGGCTTCCGCCTGCCCAGCGCGCTGGACAACCGCCCCCTGCGCTTCGACGAGTTCATGGCGCGCCAAGCCCAGCTGCTCTACCTGAGCGCCACCCCGGGACCCTTTGAGTATGTCAACTGCGTGGCGGGCAACACGAGCTACATCCCCGTGCTGAAGGCCACGCGCGGCAACACCCACGCCCGCAGCGAGAAGGCCAGCCAAGCCGTCACGCGCGCGCCGGAGGGCTTCCGCGGCGTGTTCTTCCACAAGCTCTCGGAGCTGCGGGTGCCGCCCCACCCCTCCGATGCGCCGCCGGAGAGTTTTCACCCCCGCGCCTTGGGGCAGCCGCTCATCGTGGAGCAGGTCATCCGCCCCACGGGGCTGCCCGAACCCAAAATCACCGTGCTGCCGCTGGAGGGGCAGATCGACAAGACCATCGAGCTCTGCCGCGAGCGCATCAGCCGGCGCGAGCGCGTGCTGGTCACGACGCTGACGAAGCGCACGGCGGAGGATCTGACGGACTACCTGCGCCGCATCGGGCTGGCGGTGGAGTACATCCACGCGGATGTGGACGCGATTGAGCGCGTGGAGATTCTGCGCAAGCTGCGCGCGGGCAAGGTGGATGTGCTGGTGGGCATCAACCTGCTGCGCGAGGGGCTCGACCTGCCGGAGGTGTCGCTGGTCTGCATTTTGGATGCGGACAAAGAGGGGTTTCTGCGCAACGAGACGAGCTTGGTGCAGACGGCGGGGCGCGCGGCGCGCCATGTGCACGGCGAGTGCGTGCTCTTTGCGGATGTGCAGACGGAATCCATCCGCCGCCTCATCGAGGAGAGCGACCGCCGCCGCGCCCTGCAACTGGCCTACAACGCCGCGCACGGCATCACGCCGCACAGCGTGGCGCGCAGCGACCAGAGCACCCTGCGCCTCTACACACCCGATGACGAAGAGGCGGACGGCGACCTGAGCGCCGCCGAGGAGGAACCCGACAGCGCCGCCGCCATCGCCGCGCTGGAGAAGGAGATGCGCCAAGCCGCCGCGCGGCTGGATTTCGAGGTGGCGGCGGTGCTGCGCGACAAGATTAAACGCCTGCGCGGCGGGGCGTGAGCGGCGCGGGCAACACCCCGAAAAGCCCCCGCTGCGCCCGAAAAGCCCCCGCTGCGCCGCAGC
>JBJEVL010000133.1:0-2756 GCA_051884335.1 Akkermansia sp.
GCCTAAAATGAAGTTTCTTTCGCCTTGTCGCATTTAGTCTTGCAATTCAGCGTCGGGCGCAGAGCCGCGCCTGCTCACTCCCGGCCACTCCGCAACCCATCATCGCTGAGCGTACGTCGGGCGCAGAGCTGCCGCGCTTGCTCACTCCCAGAGGTAGGACTGCTCGGAGTCCACGAGCTTGCCGTCGCAGTAGAGTTCGATTTTCCACGAGAGGATATCCCCCTTGCGAGCGCGCTCGGGACCCGCAAAGAAAAAATGCTCGCGATGGCTGCCGCTGCTCTCCCGGGGCTCGCGGTACTCGATGCGGCGTTCGAGCACCTGCGGTCCCGTACTCGCCTGAGTGTAGTGCATGACGAGGCTCACGGGTTTGGTCGGTTCACCGTCGTACCAGCGCACAAAGTAGTAGTCGCCCAGCTTGTCGCGGCGCTCGCGGAGCGAATTGCTCTCGAAGAGCACATAGCGCGCATTGGCACGCAGGGGAGAGCTTTTCCACTCAAAGCCCGGCGTATCGGTTGTCTTGAGAGGGAGATCCGCCACGGAGGTGATGCGCGTCGTTTGCTCCTGGCAGGAAAGCAGCGCAGCAGAGAGGAGGAACAGGGAGAGCAATCGGCGGAGCATGCTCCCATTTAATACCAAGGGCGGGCTGTTGTCAAACCCAAAGAATCGCAACGCCCCACCGCGCAGCGTTCTCCGCAGCGGGCAGGGTAGGGGGGCGGTGCGGAATGTCGCGCGGCAGGGCATTCGGTGGTTGCGGGGGCGCGCGGCTTGTGCTAGGATGCGCGCATGGCAGGGGTGAATCTGAAAGCCAAGTGGCGCACGACGCCGCATTGCCCGGGGGTGTACCTGATGAAGGGCGCGGGCGGCGGGGTGATTTATGTGGGCAAGGCCAAGGATTTGCACCGCCGCCTGGCCAACTATTTTTCGCCGAGCCGCCAGACGCTGGAGAACGGCAAGACGCGCGCGCTGATAGCGGCCATCGAGGATTTCGACTGGTACGAGGTGCGCAACGAGAGCGAGTCGCTGCTGTTGGAGCAGAAGCTCATTAAGGAGTATCGCCCGCACTACAATATCCAGCTCAAGGATGACAAGCGCTACCTGCTGCTGCGGGCGACGCGGCAGGAGCCGCTGCCGCGTTTTTCCTTGGTGCGCCTGCGCCGCGAGGACGGCGCGCGCTACCTCGGCCCCTTCGTGCATGCGGCGGCGCTCAAGGACACGGTGGAGTGGCTCAACCGCCGTTTTCGGCTCCGCACCTGCACCTGCCGCCACCCGGGGGAGGAGGAGTACCGCCACTGCCACGACGATGTGATTCGCCATTGCTCGGCTCCCTGCGTAGGGCGCATCAGCGCGGAGGCGTATCGCGAGCAGTTCGAGGCGGCGCTCGGGCTGCTGGAGGGGCGGGGGCGCCGCGAGCATCTGGAGGCGCTGACGGAGGAGATGACAGCGGCGGCAGAGGCGCTGGATTTTGAGCGGGCGGCGCGTCTGCGCGATATTCGGGAGAATATCCGCAAGACGCTGGAGCCCGCGCGCGTGTTCTCGGGGAGAGTGCCGGATTTGCCGGGGACGGTGAACCCCGATGCGGATTTGGCGGAGCTGGCGCAGCTGCTGGGGATGGCGGCGCCGCCGGCGGTGATGGAGTGTTTCGATATTTCCAATTTGTCGGACAACCACATCGTGGCGTCGATGGTGCGCTTTACGCAGGGGCGCCCGGATCCCCGCGCGTACCGCCGCTACCGCATTCGCGGGGTGGAGGGGCAGAATGATTTTGCGAGCATGTTGGAGGTGGTGCGCCGCCGCTACAGTCGCATTGTGCATGAGAGCGCGGCGGTGGCAGAGCGACCCGAGGGCATGGATTTGTACGCATGGCTGCGCTGTCTGGGCGCGGAGGGGCGCGCGCCCATCACCGTGCCGGATTTGGTGGTGGTGGACGGCGGCAAGGGGCAGCTGGCGGTGGCCGGTCGGGTGCTGGCGGATATCGGCTTGGGGGGAATGCCGCTGCTGGGGCTGGCGAAGCGCAACGAGGAGCTCTATGTGCCGGGGCGCGAGGAGCCGCTGGCGGTGTCGCGCGAGTGCGGGGCGCTCCGGCTGCTGCAGCGCCTGCGCGATGAGGCGCACCGCTTTGCGAATAATTACAACGAGCTGCTGGTGCGCCGGCGGGTGCGCGAGAGTAAGCTGGATGCGTTCCCCGGGATGACGCCCAAGCGCAAGGAGTTGCTGCTGGCGCGTTTTCGAACGGTGCCGGGGATTCGCAGCCGCCGCGCGGAGGAGATTGCCGCGCTGCCGGGGATTTCGCTCGCCTGGGCGGAGCGTTTTGTGGCGTGGCTGGCGGAGCACTGACCCGCGCTGCCGGGGAATGCTAAAAGGGCGCGCGGCGTTCCTGCCGCGCGCCCTTGCCGTTCGAGGCGGGCCGGTTCAGAGACTGAATCCCAGCAGGGCGGCCGCTGCCGCCAGTGCCCCCGTGACGGCTCCGACCAGAATCTGTGCCCAGCTGTTGGTGATGCCCTTGTCGGTCAACAGACTGATGAGGGTCGTGGTCAGTTTCTCGCGTTGTTCGGTGTTGTTGCCCATATTCGTTCAGCAGGGGGATGATGGCATGAATCCGCGCGTTTGACCAGCGGGGCGCGGTGGGGCGCTGTCCCTGCCCGGGCGGGGGCGGGGGTGCCGGTGCTTAAAAATGTCCGGCGGTCGGGGGTGGTGGTGCCGGTGCTTAAAAATGTCCGGTGGTCGGGGGTGGCGGCGCCGTGCACCAAAAAACGCCC
>JBJEVL010000134.1:0-12155 GCA_051884335.1 Akkermansia sp.
ACGGTGGAGCGCTTGAACCTGCTTTGCGGCGATGCGATGCCGGCCGAGGCTCGCCGCGCGCTGATGGAGAAATTGGCGAGCGAGGGGAATACCACGGCGGCGGCTTATTTGGCCGAGGAGTGGCTCTACCGCGCCTGCATCTGCTCGACCCCGGGGCGCGAAACGGGGAGCCATGCGGACATCGTGCGCCTGCGGCAGCAGGCAGATGCGTGGTGGCAGGCCACGCCGAAGGAGCAGCCGACGGCGGCGCGTGAGCCCGAGAGTCCCTACCCGCCCGTGGAGCTCGGGGATTATGAGTGGCATCTGGCGGGGCAGGATGGCCGGATTCACGTTTTTCGCGCAGGTATTGCGGAGCTGGGCTCTTCGATGCCGATGCGCGATACGCGCCGCGAGCCTCTGCTGCTGCGCAAGAGCGATGGTCAGGAGGTGCAGGTGCGCCTGGGTCAGCTGGGTGAGGAGGATGTGGCGCATGTACAGGATTGGATGGAGCGCAATAACATACGCCCGATTCCGCACCTTAATTACGTGGTCAACGGAGTGCCCATGGTGTACATGGCGCGACCGCTGGAGCGGATTTTCTTCTGCAATTCGTTGAGCTCGGTGGTGAGCTTCGGGTTGCGGCAGCGTCAGGAGGCGCTGCGGCTGCGCACGGCGGCGGGCAAGTTGCTCACGCTGCGGCAGACAGAGACGGAACCCGAGGTGTGGGCCGCCATCGCTGCCGAGTTGCCGTCGCCGGAGGGGGCGGACGAGCTGCGTACCTTTGAGAATTGGGGGGCGGCGCGTCGTTTTGCTTCGGTGCACGACCGCGCGGCGGTGGCGGTGCTGCTGGGCACCTGCGGTGGTGCCACGGAGCAGGCGTGGCAGCGTATGACGCAGGATGAATCCGTGCGCGCCGCCATGAACCAAAACGGGGCACCTGTCTTGTGCTACACCGATGCCGAGGGGCGGTGGGATGCCAATGCCTTGGCGGCGGCGGCCGAGGTCGGGCAGCCTGCTCGGGAGGGCTATATGCTCGAGCTTCGCCGGGGAATGCGGGCTGCCGGCTGTTTCTTCCGCGCGCCGGATGCCTCGGAGACCGACAAGCTGCGCTCGGCGTTCATGAAGGCGCTGCACGCAAAACGCTTTGACGAGGCCGCCGCCATGCTGGAGGGGCATCCCGAGCTGGCTCAGGCACGGGGGCTCAATGGTGAGTCGGCGCTGTGGGTGGCGCTGTATGCGGAGAATGCGGAGATGGTGAAGCGCTTGCTGGAGGCCGGGGCTGACCCGCTGGCCTGTTCCGGGCAGGGGAGTATGCGCATGCCGCCCCCGCTCTATGAGGCGATTCGCCGCAGCCGTGCCATGACGGAGCTGATGCTGGCGCACGGAGCCGACCTGCGCCGGATGGAGGCGCTGGGTTGGCCCGCCTGCGCGGCGGTGGAGAACGCCGGACCGACGCGCAAGCCGGAGGAAAATCGCGCCATGTTGGAGCTGGTGCTGAGCCACGGGGCATCGATTGATGCGGAGGATGCGGACGGCAAAACGGCGTTGGCGTTAGCGGTGCGTGACGGACGCGTGCCCATGCTGCGCCTGCTGATGCGCTGCGGTGCCGACAGCTCGCGCTTGACGCTGCGCGAGAACAATGTGGATATTCCCATCGCGTTGAGCTGTCTGGAGGACACGCCGCCGGCCTCGGTGCGCATGGCGCTCATCGAGGAGGGCTACGACCCCGCCACCGCCTCGCCGCTGACACCGGAGACGCTGTTGAGCTATGCCGTGCGCCGGGGAGACAAGAAGATGGCGCGGGCCTTGTTGGAGCGCGGGGTTTCCCCCGAGACGCGCTACAAGGATGAGCCGATGCTGGCGTACTGCGGTCGATTGACCGGGGGCGAGCAGCAGGCCAAGCGCAGCCCCGAGGAGCAGGCGAAGGTCTTGCAGCAGCAGATGGAGATGGCCGAGCTGCTCATTGAGTTCGGAGCCGATATCAACGCCCGAGCGTCGGCTCATCGCAGCCTGCTGGGGCTTGCCGACTGCTACTACTACAATGAGCAGGGCGAGAAGCGCCTCGTGGCCGCCCGCGAGTGGGTGGCGTTCCTGCGGCAGCTGGGGGCGGTGATGCTCGACGAGGAAATCCCCGGTCACTCCTGAGCTGCTGGCATCGGCAGCGCCTCGCGCAGGAGGCAGTGGAGTTCGGTGTTGTCCCAAATGCCGCCGAAGCGGGCGGCTCCGGCACCGGCGGCGTAGAGCGGCACCGCCACGCCGCTGTGCGAGCCGGTGCTGAAATGAGCGTCCACGCGCCCCTCCGGCACCGAGCCGCCCAGGATGCTGAGCCCGCCCGTTTGGTGGTCGGCGGTGACGAGCAACAGGGTGTCGGGGTGCTGCTGCATCCAGCGCAGCACCTCGCCGACGGCGCGGTCGAAGTCCAACACCTCGCGTACCGTCTCGGCCAGATCGTTGCGGTGGGCGGCCACATCAATCTGCGAGCCCTCAATCATCAGGAAGAAGCCTCGGGGATTGCAGCTGAGTCGCTCCAGCGCTTCGCGGGTGGCTTGGGGGAGCACATCGCCGCGCTGCCCTGCGGGCGGCATGTCCCCGTCGCAGCGCAGCTCGATGTCCATACCGCGCGCGCGCATCTGTTGCAGCTGCTCCGAGCTGAAGTGCTCGCGCCCGCCGCCGCGCACGAAATCAACGCCGCTGTCGGGCAGTTGGGCGGCGATGGGCGCCTTTTGGCGGCGGTCATCGGCGTGGGCGTAGAAGCAGGCGGGGGTGGCGTCCGTGATGTCCTTGGTGGCGATGAGTCCCGTGCTCAGCCCTGCGCGCTGCGCCTGAACCACGAGCGATTCCGCCGCCCGCCCCTCGCTGTCCTGAGCGATGTGCCCGTTGACGGCTTTGACGCCGCAGGCCGGGGCGGTGGCGCCCGCCGCCGAGTCCGTGATGGCGTGCGAGGCCGAGTGCGTGCGCGAGAAGCCGGTGACGGGCAGCTGCGTGATGTTGAGCTTGCCGTGGTTGACCATCCACGCTGCCCAGACATGCTCGGAGCCCATGCCATCGCCGATCATGAGGATGATGCGGCGCGGCGCGGCCTCCGCCGGGAGCTCGGGCAGGGCGGTGGGCTCGTGTCCGGGGGCATCGGCGGCGGTGCAGCGGTCGGCTGCGGCAGGCAGAGCAGGCAGAGCCAGCAGGAGCAGGAGGAGGAGTCTTTTCATGGTTGGTGTTGAGGGTGAAGCGGTGTCAGAGTTCTTCCCAAGCGGCACCTCGGCAGCAGCCGTAGAGCGGGTGGCTCCACAACCGCCTGGCCATGCTGCCCGGCGAGGAGAGCCCCAGCAGAAAGCGGCGGCGCTGCGCCGCGCGGGCAAAGGCGGGCAGCTCCCCGTCCGGCGGAGGAAGCGGGGCGCGGCTCTGCCGCTCGGGGGGCGGCAGGGTGGGGGCGGCGGTCGGCTCGGCGCCGTCGACAAAGTAGGCGCGCAGCTGGGTCCCGAGCTGTTCGGGGCAGCGCAGCAGGCGCAGCAGCAGGTCGAGGCGGTGTTCATCGGCCGCGCGGCGGCGGGCAAAGCTCTCCGAAAGGGCGGCAGCCTCGGCGCGGGCATCGGTCTGCGGGAGCAGGGTGTGCAGCTCCAGGGCGCGGCGGCGCAGCGCGAGCCGCCACTCGCCCGCCGCCTCGCAGTCGCTCAGGAGCTGCCCCGCCTCGGCGTAGGAGCAGCCCCAGGCGAGAGCCGCTTCCTCCACCTCGCCCTCGCGGTGGGCATCCAGCCAGCGCAGGCGCGCCGCCTCCTCGGCATCGCGCCCGGCGAGAATCGTGCTCAGGGGGAAGAGAGGACGCACCTTGTAGCATTGGTAGCCGCGCGCCTCGATGGCGAGCATCCCCGCCGCCGTCAGCCGGTGCAGGGCGCGGGTGACCACATCCTCGGGCACGTCGCAGCAGGTGGTGATTTCCCAGGGCGAGACCACGCGGCGCCCCGGCGGCAGCAGGCGGCGCAGGGCGCTGAGCACTCCCTCGGCATCCGGCTCGGCGGCGCGGATGCGGTTGCGGGCATCCGTCACATCATCGCCCTGCAAGAGTACGAGACTGAGCGCCGGGGCGCCGTCTCGCCCCGCGCGCCCGCTCTCCTGCAGGTAGGACTCCGGCGAAGAGGGCAGGCTGTAGTGCACCACGCTGCGGACATCGGGCTTGTCCACCCCCATGCCGAAAGCGATGGTCGCCACGAGAATGCGGTGGCGGTTGGCGAGGAAGGCATCCTGCAACGCGCTGCGGGTTTCGGCGCTCTGCCCCGCGTGGTAGGCCACGGCGGGCAGCCCCGCCTGCTGCAGTTCGGCGGCGATATCCTCCGTCTCCTGCCGTGTGCGGCAGTACACGATAGCGGGCAGGCGGTCGGGGTCGCGGAGCGCGCGCAGCAGCTCGGCGCGCCTCTCCGCCGTGGGCAACACGCGGCGTTCGATGTTGGGGCGATCGGGGGGGAGAGCGACCACTGCCTCGCTCGGGATGCCGAAGGTCGCGCACAGGTCGCGCTGCACAAGCGGGGTGGCGGTGGCGGTGAGCGCCAGTAGGCTGCGGAAGGCGTAGTGGCAGTACCAGAGCGGCAGCTGCAGGTAGTCGGGGCGGAAGCTGTGCCCCCACTGCGAGACGCAGTGCGCCTCGTCCACCACGAAGAGGCTCAGCGGGGCGGCGCGCAGAGCGGCATCGAGCTCGGGGCTCAGCAAGGCTTCAGGGGCGAGGTAGAGCAGCCGCAGGCTGCCGCTGCGCAGGGCTTGCAGCACCTCGGCGCGCTGCGCGGGCGCGAGGGTGGAGTCGAAGCGCGCGGCGGGGATGCCGCGCGCAGCCAGCGCCGCGCACTGGTCGCGCATGAGGGCGATGAGCGGCGAGATGACGACGGAGACGCCGCCCAGCAGCGCTGCCGCAGCTTGGTAGACCAAGCTCTTGCCGTGCCCCGTCGGCAGCACGCCCAGCGCGCTCTGCCCCGCCAGCGCCCGCGCCAGCAGCTCGCGCTGACCGGGGCGCAGCGCGCTCAGACCGAAGAGTTGCAGGATGCGGCGTTCTTGGGCATCGGTCATGAGCGACGGCGGAGGGAGGTGGGCAGGATTTTCATCTGCTCGCGGTACTTGGCGATGGTGCGGCGCGCGATGCGGAGCCCCTCGGCGGCGAGCGCTTTCTCGATTTTGGCATCGGAGAGCGGGTGGCGCGGGTCCTCGGCGGCGATGAGGGCGCGGATGCGCGCCTGCACCGTTTCGGCGGAGAGGGCGCTTTCGTTGCCCTCGGCGGCGGGCAGGGCTTGGGAGAAGAAGCGGCGCAGCTCCCACACCCCGAAGGCGCAGCCGAGGTATTTGCCGTTGACGGCGCGCGAGACGGTGGAGATGCTCAGCCCCGTGTCCGCCGCAATCTGCTCCATCTTGAGCGGGGCGAGCCGGGCAGGCCCCCGGCGGAAAAAGTCCTGCTGGCGTGCGACGATGGCACGCGCTACCAGCAGCAGGGTGCGCTGCCGCTCCTCCACCGCGCGGATGAACTCGCGCCCCTCGCGGAAGCAGCGCGAGAGGTAGCGGCGCAGGGGGGCATCCTCCGCGCGCTCCGCCATCAGCTCGCGGTAGGCGGGGGAGAGGGTGAGGCGCGGCACCTGCTCCCCCGTGAGGGTGACGTGCAGCTGAGCATCCACCAGCAGATCGGGGCGGATGACATCGCGCTCCGTGCGCGCAAAGCGGCTGCCGGGGTCGGGGTCGAGGCGGGCAATGCGCTGCGCGGCGGCGGCGACCTCGCCCTCCGTGCAGCCGAGGGCGCGCGCGGCATCGGCGTAGCGGTGGCGCACCAGCGCCTCCCAGTGTTCGCGCAGCAGCTGCATGGGCAGTCCCTCGCTCTCGCCTGCGCGCTCCAGTTGCAGCATGAGACTGTCGCGCAGGTCAAAAGCACCCACTCCGGGCGGGTCGCAGTCGCGCAGGGCGCTGAGGGCGCGGAGGAAATCGGCCGGGTCGAGCTGCTCCCGGCGGCAGAGCTCCTCGGGGCTGTCGTCGAAGCGCCCTTGCGCGCTCAGATGGTCGACCAGCTGCAGCGCCGCCTGTTCGACCGGGGTTTCCAGCCCGCTGCGGCGCAGCTGCTCGGCGACATGCTCGCGCAGGGTGGGTTCCTCGGTCAGGCTGTCCAGAAAGAGCTCGTGGCGGCGCGTGGCGTCGCGGTCGAGGGGGGCGGCATCGCCTCCGCTTTCCTCCTCGGGGGGCGGCAGCTCCTCCAAGGCGGGGTTGGCGGCCATCGCTTGGGCGGCTAGCTGCTGCAGCTCGGCGGTGGTGGCTTGCAGGGTGCGCATGAATTGCTGCATGGCGGCGGTGGCCACCATGTTTTGCTTCATGCCCTGTTGCAGAGCCGCACCGCTCATGCGCTGCATTATGGCAGATGCCGCCCCGCTTGCCAAGTGCCAACTCTGACCGCAGGCGTGTTGCCCCCCTGCGGCATGCAGGGAAAATCCGCCTGTTTTACAGGCGGGAGCGCGGTGTTATGGGTCTCATGGGGCATGAAGACCTTGGTTTTGCTGCGGCATGGTGCATCGGTTTGGAATGAGGAGCATCGGCTGACCGGATGGACGGATGTGCCGCTGTCGGAGCGCGGTCGCCGGGAGGCGGCGCTGGCCGGGCGCCTGCTGCGCGATGCGGGACCGGAGTTTCGCGTGGCGTTTACCTCGGTGCTCTCCCGGGCGATTGAGACGGCGGCCATCGTGCTGCACGAGATGGGGCTGTCGTGGATTCCTCTGCTGAAGGACTGGCGGCTCAATGCCAAGCACGAGGGTGTTTTGCAGGGGGTGAATCGGGCTCAGGCGGCGGAATCCTTCGGCGCGGCGCAGTTGCAGCGCTGGCAGCGGGGCTACGATGAATCGCCTCCGCCGCTGCCGCCCGGGGATGCGCGCCGCTGCGATGCCGACCCGCGCTATGTGGCGCTGGAGCCCTGGCAGTTGCCGGCCACGGAGTCCTTCGCCGATGTGTTGGCGCGCATGCGGCGCTGCTGGGAGGAGGCGATGGCGCCCGTGCTGCGCCATCGGGGTGTGTTGCTGGTCGTGGCGCATGATTCCTGCCTGCGTGCTTTGCTCTCCTTGGTGCGGCATCTGCGCCCGACAGCGACGGTGCCGGAGCTGCCGGCGGGGGAACCGCTGGTGCTGGAGTTAGATGATGACCTGCGCCTGCTTCGCTGCACGAAGCTCGCGGGCGAGCCGCTGCGGGCTTGACAGGACGCGGCCGATTCTGTACGCTGGGAATATGAAGACCATCGAAGCGCGCATTGAGATCCCCATGGGCAGCCGCAACAAGTACGAGGTGGACGAGCGCACGGGGAAGATTAAGCTCGACCGAGTGCTGTATTCCAGCGTGTACTACCCGGCGGAATACGGCTTTGTGGAGCACACGCGCTACCTCGACGGCGACCCGCTGGACATTCTGGTGTTCACCTCGGCGCCGACTTTCCCCGGTTGCTATGTGGATTGCCGCATCATCGGCGGCATGGATATGATTGACGGCGGGGAGCCGGATGTGAAGATTCTCGCGGTCAACGTGGGAGACCCGCGCTACGAGCATGTCAACAGCCTCTCCGACCTGCCGCCGCACTACCTGAACGAAATCCGCAATTTCTTCCAGACCTACAAGCGCTTGCAGGACAAGGTGACGGAGGTGGGCGATTTCTTCGATGTGCCCACCGCCGAGCGGATTTTGCGGGAGGCGCAGGAGCGTTATTCCCGCGGCTGAGCGCTCGGCACGGGCTCGGCTGCGGTGGTGCCGTCCGGCATCACCTCGCGGAACTGGTACAGCACGATATTCTCGGAGAGCTTGCGAACCGGAACGCAGCGGATGTTTTTGTGATAGTGCTCACGGAACATCGTGCAAGTTATCTCGACATAAGGATGCCTTTTTGCTTGCCCCGGCTTAGGAAGGATGTCAATGACGTAACAATTGGGGAATTGGAGTAGTTTATCGACATCAGACTCTCCGTATCGGTGCTGAAGTCCGATGCGGTGGGCGGGAGTCCACACTCCCCAGCCTGTCCAATAATAGAGATTATCAGCTAAGCGATAGTGTTCCGTGCGTAAGGAGAAAGGCAGTATGAGGAAATTGACATGCCAATTTTGGCTGATGAGATAGAGATTTTCGGGGTGAGCGGCGCATTCGTTGCGGATGAGTGTTGTGTATTGCTCGCGATGTGCCTTGCTGAGAAATTCCTTGAGGAGATGTCCGCAGAAATGGCGGGATGAGTAAAACAGGGCGCTGAGGATGAGGAATCCGCAGAGAATCTTGCGATAGCGTGATATGTTGCTTGTATCCAGAGCTCGCAATTCGGGAAGGAGGAAGAGATTCGTGCACAGGAATAAGGAACTGGGGGCGGCGCCGGCATAGCGACCGAGCACCGTGATCAGGTAGACCGACAGGGCTGTATGCGTGAGTGCCAAAGCATAACATCGACATTTGTTTGAACCGAGTAGAGCCAACAGGATGATGAAAAAATTGTTAAAAAGAAAGAAATACCATCCCCACTTTTGTCCGTGTTTGCTCACGCGCGTCTTTATTTGGGAAAAGGAGATGTCGCGGATGGTGTTTCCCTGTTGCCTCACCTTGACGGCGGCATTGAGCCATTCTTCATCGGCAAATCTCGGATCGGTAAACACACTGCTTGAGTATGAAAAAAGATCATTCGGCGTAATGTTCAGTTGGGTGTACGCATCGCTCTTGTCAATGCCGGAACAATCGGGATAATCATAAAATTGAATTCTGCGATCATTAAGTTTCTGGATATTGTATGTTTCACCCGGCTTGCCTAAATCGGTGATAAAGAGTTCCGGAGAACCGAATTTAAGCGCAACGCAGATGCCGCCCATCAGGATCAGGACGAGGAGCTTGTGATAGTGCCGATGCAGCAGCGAGCTCAGAGCGAAAATGGCAATGAAGGGAAGCATGCCGATACAGGCATCGAAGCGAATGCACGCTGATAAGGTAAAAAAGGCGAGCAGCAAGGCAACGCGCAGCCGGGAACGCTGCAACGCGCAGGGGAGATCGTTCAGCGCGAGGATGGCAGCTGCCATGCCCAAATAGGAAACATGGGCGTAATAAATGATGGTTGCATTTTTTCCGAAGAGATAAATGCAGTAAGCAAGTATGATGGCTCCACCCCAATTGCCGATGGGGGTGTTGCGTGAAGCAAAAAGACTTTGAGCGATGAGTCCGACTGCAATCAGGTAGGTACACAACAGAGCGCAGGAAAAGAACTCGACCGATGGGAAGATTTGATGAAGCCAGTAGAGAGGGTAGGTGAGGCATGGGGATACGGTTGCAAGGAGCGGGGAACCTCCGTCCCAAATGAGTCCCATGCTGAATACAGCCGTATCGTGTTGCGTCCACGGCCGGATGAGCAGCATGAACAGCAAGGCCAGCAGAACGGCGACGATGCCGGCGTGGGGACGGAGCATGACAAGTTTGTCCCGCACGGAATCATAGAGTTTGAGAAACGTGTTCATGCTTTTCGGGTGAGAAAGTAGCGCACGAGGATGAAGTTGATGGGGATGACCACGCAAAAAACAGGTAGGGGCAGCAGTGCCTCCGGCTTACTGAGCTGAGGAAATGCCGCTGCCAGCGCCGGCAGGCAGCCTTGCAGCACGCGCACCATGAGCGGGCCGACCCCGAGCCACAGGAAGAGGCGCAGCAACCCCATGTGCAACGCAAAGTTGATGAGGTGACTCAGCGCAAAGCCCAGCCCCTTGGCCACGCTGCCCTGAGTGCGGAAGGTCCACCTGAGGGAGGCGACATAGTTGCCGACAAAGCTGATGAGGTAGCCGGCGGCATAGCTGAGTTGCAGCCCGAGGGGACATTCTTCCGTGAGGCCGAAGAGGAGGTTGATGAGCAGGTAGGCGCCCCAGTGAACAAGGGTTGCCCCCACGCCGACCATGATGAAGCGTGTGATTTGTTGCGGGAGGGTGCCGTGGGCGGTCATGCCGGGGGGCTTATAGCACGGACAGCCGGAACTGTCAACGGCAAAAGAACCGCCCCGAGAGCATGCGTCTCGGGGCGGTGGGAGAGTTATGGGGTGCCTACCCGTTTACTTGAGCAGCATCTTGAAGTCGACCACCACGGCGCGGTCGGCCGTGACGAGCACGGGGTTGCCGTCGATGGCGGTGATTTCGGGCACCTCCAGCACGAGCTGCTGCACCTTGCGGAGCGTGTCGGCCAGCGGACCCACGGCCTTGGGCGCTTCGCCGCGCACACCGTTGAGGATGGTGCCGACCTTGGTCTCGCGGATCATGGCATCGAAGTCCTCGCAGGGCAGGATGCGCATCGTCGTGTCGCGCATGACCTCGGTGTAGATGCCGCCGGTGCCGAAGACCATGACGCGGCCGAAGTTCTTGTCGCTGTTGACGCCGATGATGGTCTCCGTGGCCTTGGTGATCATCTCCTGAATGAGGACGGAAGCCCCCTTGAGCTGGAACTTCTCAATGGAACCCCACAGCCCGCTCCAGGCTTCGTTGAAGCTCTCCTCGCTGTTGATGTTGAGGTAGATGCCCTTCATCTCGGTCTTGTGCAGAGCATCGGGAGCGGAGAGCTTGAGCACCACGGCGTTCGGGAAGATGGTCTTGCAGAACGCGAGCGCCTCGGCCTTGTCGGTGAAGTTGCCGCTCTTGGGGAAGTCGATGCCGTAGTGCTGCATGAGCGCGTTGACCGTCACCTGCGGGAGGGAGGCCAGGCCGGCGGCCTTGGCGTCGCTCACCTGCTGCTTGAGCGCGGCGGGCAGCTCCTGCGTCTCCACGGTGGCGAGCTTCTTGCCCTTGTAGGCCATCTGCCCCTTGAGCAGGCCGAGCAGGCGCACCACATCGTTCGGATACTCGTAGACCAACACATGATTGTCGGCGAGAATCCGGCGACCTTCCTCCACGCGGGCACCGCCCACGAAAGCGCAGAAGATGTTGACATTCTTGAACTGCGGTGCCAGCTTGACGATGGCCTGCGCCGTGCCTGTGGGGTCGGTGACGCGCTGCGGCGTCAGCAGCACGAGGATGTTCTTGTACTGTCCGCTCTCGCAGAGCACGCGCAGGGCATTCTCGTAGCGGTCGGCCAAAGCATCGCCCACCACATCGACGGGGTTGCCCAGCGAGGCCTCCGGCGTCAGCACCGCCTTGAGCTTGGCGATGGTCTCCTCGTGCGGGCGGGTCAGGTCGAGCCCCGCTTCCTCGCAGAGGTCGGAGGTGAGCACCCCCACGCCGCCGGCGTTGGTCAGCACAGCCACCTCGCCGTCAAACTCGTGGTGATTGGCATACTGCAAAATCTCCAGCAGACCGAAGAGCTCGCGGTCGTTGTAGGCCTGCACGGCGCCGGCGCCCTGCAGGGCGATTTCCAGCACGCGGTAGTTGGGAGCCAGCGAGCCCGTGTGCGAGAGCGAGGCCGCCTGCGCCTTCTTGCTCTTGCCCGGCTCCATGATGACGCAGGGCTTGGTGTCGGAAACCTTCTTGAGCACCTTGAGGAACTCCTTGCCGTTCTTCAGCGATTCGAGGTAGAACACGAACGCGTTGGTGTTCGGGTCGTGTTGCAGCGCATCCAGCAGCGTATCCTCGCCCATGAGCGCCTTGTTGCCGATGGAGATGAAGTGCGAGAAGCCGATGCCCTTGCCGGCCGCCCAGTCCATGATGGCCGAGCAGTAGGCACCCGACTGGGAGATGAAGGCGACATTGCCCTTGGCGGGATTGCCGTCCGCAAACGAGGCGTTGAGGTTGGTGAAGGTGGAGATGTGGCCCAGGCAGTTCGGACCCAGCAGGTTGATGCCGTTGTCGAGGCACTTTTGGGCGATGCGCTTTTCGAGCTCCTTCTCACCGACCTCAGCAAAACCGGCGGTGATGATGGAGATATTCTTCGTGCCGTTGGTGATGCACTGGTCGATGGTTCCCTCGGTGAAGCGGGCGGGCACAAGGATGACGACCAAATCGACGGGCTCGGGGATTTTGTCCACGCTGCCGTAGCAGGGCTTGCCGCAGAGCTCCTTGCCGTCGAGTTTGGGGTTGACGCCATACAGCCGCCCCTTGTAGTCAGCGCTGATAATGTTGTTGAAGACAACGGCACCCAGCTTGCTGGGATTGTCGGACACGCCGACCACGGCGATGCTCTTCGGGTCGAAGAATGATGCGAGTGACATAGTTGTAATGGGTTGTGGAAAGAGTAGCCCGTGGAAACAGGGGCTCAAA